>NZ_JABXGF010000020.1:0-55880 GCF_025407985.1 Curtobacterium sp. C2H10
CGTCAGCGCGGGAACCCCGGCGGCCGCGCCGTCGCCGCCGCCGACGCCCGGTCGAGCACCGCCGCCCGACCCCGCAACGCGCGCAGGTCCCGCTCCCGCCGCAGCACGACCACCCCGGCGAGGAACACCTCGGGGTGGACCGCCGGCACCGGGTGCGCGTACTCGGCGACCGCTGCCGCGAGGGACCGTGCCGCCGCCTCCCGGAGCTCGGGGCGGAGGTCGGCAGCACCGCGGAAGAACGCCCCGAGCCGGTTCTCGAGCCGCTGCGGCAGCGCCGACACGTCCGCGACTCCGGCCCAGGCGACGAGCTCCGCGGGCATGAGGACCTCGGGGGACCGCTGCTTCGCCGCCCGCTCGTGCTGCACGAACGTCCCGGCGAGCAGGTCCCCGATCCGCCGCGGACGGGATCCGAACAGCGCCACGAGCAGCGCCACGGAACCGAACGTCATCCACAGCTCGAACAGCCCGACGAGGGCACGGGTGAACGCGTGCCGGAACCCGATCGCCCCGCCGTCGAGCCGGACGACCCGGGTGCCGGTCGCGTACCGGCCGACGCTCTTGCCCCGGGTGACGGTCTCGAGCGCCGCCGGTACGAGCACGAGCACGACGACGAGCACGCCGATGCTGAGCGCCGCTGCCCAGGCCTCGTCGAGGTCGCTCGGCCAGACCCGCGACAGGCCGATCATGAGCATCACGTACAGCGCGAGCAGGCAGACACCGTCGAGGAGCGCCGCCGCGAGCCGCAACGCGATGCCGGCGGGCTGCACGTCGAGTGCGACGGCCTCACCGACGACGAGCTCGTCGTGGGTGTCGTCGAGCGCGACGACGAACCGACCGTCGGCGAGGTCACGCGGCACGCGGGTCTTCGGCATGGGATCATTCTGTCGGAGACGCACGCCCGCCGCCCGGACGGCACGGACGCGCGAACACCGGAACGAGCGGGGGAGACGCTGTGGACCTGGACGCCTACACCGAGGTGCACCGCGACCGGTGGCAGGAACTCGACCGGCTCGCCCGCACCCGCCACGCCTCCGGTGCCGACGTCGACCGCCTCGTCTCCGGCTACCAGGCGGCAGCGACCGACCTCGCGCGCATCCGCGGCGCCGCCCCGCGCACCGCCGTCGGCGACCGGCTCTCGCTGACACTGTTCCGCGCCCGACTCCGGTTCACCGGCACCCCCGTCGACCCGCTCGCGGCGCTGACGTCCTTCTTCGTCCTGCAGCTCCCCGCCGCCCTGTACCGGATCCGCTGGGTCGCGATCTGGGTGGCGGCCGCCACGGCGGCGATCGCCGCGATCACGGCGGTCTGGATCACGACCACCCCGGGCGCCGTCGACACGTTCGGCACCCCCGAGGCCCTCCGGCAGTACGCGACCCGGGACTTCCAGGCGTACTACTCCGACCACGGCCTCGGTGCCTTCACGGCACGGGTGTGGACGAACAACGCGTACATCGCCGCCACCATGGTCGCCTTCGGGATCACCGGACTCTTCGTGCCGTTCTCGATCGGCCAGAACGCGATCAGCCTCGGCGTCTCGGCGGCCATCCTGCACGACCAGGGCCGCCTCGGCGACTTCTTCCTCTACATCGCCCCGCACGGGCAGCTCGAGCTGTACTCGATCTTCCTCGCGGCGGCCGCCGGCCTGATGATCTTCTGGTCGTGGGTCGCCCCCGGGGCACGCACCCGCGGGCAGGCCCTCGCCGAGGACGGCCGAGCCCTCATCACGATCGCGGTCGGCCTCGCCCTGACGCTCCTGCTGTCCGGTCTCGTCGAGGGCACGGTGACCCGGCAGGACTGGCCGTGGCCCGTCAAGATCGGGATCGGCACCGTCGCCCTCGCGGCCGTGCTCTGGTACCAGTGGGTCCTCGGCGGTCGCGCGTACCGCGCGGGGCAGCGCGGCGACCTCGAGGAGTTCGAGCGCGGCACGTCCGCCCTCGTCGCCGACTGACCGACGCCTAGAGCCGTCCGGTCGCCTTCGCGCGGATGTACGCGTCCGCGACGAGGGGCGGCACCTGCTCGGGTGCGGCCCGGACCACCTCGGCCCCGGCGCGGCGCGCCACGTCCGCCACGCCGTCGGCATCGAGGAGCGTGCGTTCGGCGGCAGCGCGTCGGTACACGTCGCGCTCGGCACGGCCCTGGAGGGACGGCGCACGTCCGCCCCGCCGCCCCGGTCCCGAGACCGCCGGGTCCACCGCCCCGCTCGCCATCCGCTCGACGGCCGGGTCCGTCACGCTGGTGACGACGACCGCGTGCCGCCGCGTCAGGCGGGGGAGCACGGCGAGGAGGTCACCCGACGCGCCGACCGAGTCGAGGCTCGACACGAGCACCACGAGGGCCCTGGAGGTGGTGATCGAGTCGACGAGCCCGGGCACCGCCGACCAGTCGGTGGCCGCGATCCCGGGTTCCGCGAGCGCGAGCGTCTCCCCGAACCGCTGCACGACGTCGGTGCGCGTGGCACCGTGCACGCGACCCCGGACGGCGTCGTCCAGCACGGCGAGGTCCATCCGGTCGCCCGCGGCCGCCGCGAGTGCGCCGAGGAGCAGCGCGGACTCGATGAACGTGTCGAGCCGCGGTTCGTCGTCGACCCGTCCGGCACCGGCACGCCCGGCGTCGACGACGACGATCACCCGACGGTCCCGCTCCGGACGCCAGGTGCGCACCACGAGGTCCTGGCGGCGGGCGGTCGCACGCCAGTCGATCGACCGGACGTCGTCGCCGCGCACGTAGTCCCGCAGCGAGTCGAACTCGGTGCCGTGGCCCCGCAGTTGGAGGGTGGTCTCGCCGTCGAGCTCCCGCAACCGCGCGAGCCGCGATGGCAGGTGCCGACGCGACCGGAACGGCGGCGTGACGACCAGCTCGGCGGGCGCCACGAGGACGCGTTGGCGTGCGGCGAGCCCGAGCGGCCCGAACGCACGCACGGCGACGCCCGCGGAGGCCCGGCGGCCGCGACGGAACGGGGCGAACCGCATGCGCGCGGTCCGTCGCTCCCCGGCGGGCACCTGCAGGTCGATGCGGCGCGGGGCCTGCCCGGCGGACGGCTCCCACATGTCGCGCACCACACCGCGGAGCGTCCGGCGGCCGTCGTTGGCGAGCACGAGGGTGCCGTCGGCGGTGGTGTCCCGGCGGGCGAGCCGGGGCATCCGCCGCTCGACGCGCACGGCGGTGAGGTCGGCGGCGAGCAGCACGTCGAGCAGGGCCGCCAGCACGACCACGCCCGCCCAGGCCGCACCAGCCCATCCCGTGCCGAGCAGCACGGTGGGCACGATCGCGACGGCGAGGAGCGCGACGAACCGGCCGGAGATCGCCACTAGATCGGCACCCGGACCTGCTCGAGCACCTGCTGCAGCATCCCGTCGGCACCGACGCCCTCGAGCTCGGCGTCGGCGGCCACCCGCAGCCGGTGCCGCCACACCGGCAGGAGCATGGCCTGGACGTGGTCCGGCGTGATCGCGTCGTAGCCGGTGAGCCAGGCCCAGGCCTTCGCGGCGGCGAGCAGGGCGGTCGCACCGCGGGGGCTGACCCCGACCCGGACGGACGGCGCCTGCCGGGTGGCGCGGGCGAGGTCGACGATGTACGCGAGGACGTCGTCCCGCGCCCCGACCCCGCGGACCGCGCGCTGTGCGGCGAGGACCTCGTCGACCCCGAGGACCGGTGCGATCCCGGCCGACCGGACGTCCCGCGGCACGAAGCCGTCCGCGTGCCGACGGAGCACCTGCCACTCGACGTCCCGCGGCGGGACGTCGAGCGTGAGCTTCATGAGGAAGCGGTCGAGCTGGGCCTCCGGGAGCGTGTACGTGCCCTCGAACTCGATCGGGTTCATCGTCGCCGCGACGAAGAAGGGGTCGGGCAGCACCCGGGCGTCGCCGTCGACGCTGACCTGGCGTTCCTCCATGGCCTCGAGGAGTGCGGACTGGGTCTTCGGCGGTGTCCGGTTCACCTCGTCGGCGAGGAGCACGTTCGTGAACACCGGTCCCTCGCGGAACGGGAAGGTGCCCGTCGAGGCGTCGTACACGAGCGAGCCGGTGACGTCGCCGGGCATCAGGTCCGGCGTGAACTGGATCCGCTTCGTGTCGAGCGACATCGCGGCGGCCAGGCTCCGGACCAGCAGGGTCTTCGCCACGCCGGGGACGCCCTCGAGCAGGACGTGCCCCTGCGTGAGGATGCCGACGATCATCCCGGAGACGGCGCCCTCCTGCCCGACGACGGCCTTGCCGACCTCGGCGCGCAGCCGTCCGAACACGTCGCGCAACGGATCACCAGCGGGGGTCGCCTGCGGGGTCTGGGTGGTGGACGGATCGGTCACGGTCGTGCTCCTCGGTGGTCTCGGTCGGTCTGCTGGGCGCCGGTGGTCGCGGCGAGGACGGCACGCTCGAGGTCGTCGAGCGCCGCTGCCCCGGCGGTGAGGGCCCGGTCGTCGGTGGCCGGGCCGCCCACGAGGACCGACCCGATGCGCCGGTCGGGGATCCCGGTGGCGCGTGCCGCGGCCCGGACGACCTCGTCGACGTGGGCCGACCGGGGGAGCCCGAGCCGGCGTGCCGTGCGGCGGAGGGCCGCGATCCGGAGCGTGTCGAGCGCGTGGGTGCGGTCGCCGGTGCGTGCGGCGAGCCGGGCACGGCCCTCGGTGGTCTCGGCGGCACGGACGACGACCGGCATCCGCTCGACCACGAGCGGGCCCAGCCGGCGGCCGCGCCAGACCGCGGCGGCGACCGCGACGAGTCCGAGCAGCACGAGTGCGCTCGGCACCCACGGCGGTGCGAGCGACCCGAGGGTCGGTGCCGCGTCCGACGTGCCGGGGGTCGGCGTGTACCAGGTGAGCGTCGCGTCGTCGCCGAGCAGGCCGAGGGCGAGGGCGGCGTTGCCGGCGGTGGTGATCGTGTCGTTCCGGAACGCCGCCGTGGTCCCGACGAGCGTGACGTCACCAGCCGGGGTCGCCGTCCGGACGAGGCCGTAGGCCCGGTCGCCGCCCGAGCCGGACGGTGCGCAGAGGTCGGTGCCGATGGGGGTCCGGCCGTCGTCCGGCGCGGCGTACCCGGTGCCGCCGAGGGTGACCCGCTCGGCACCGGCAGCGGCCGGGATCGCGCACGAGGCGGTGGACACGGTGTCGTCCCCGCCGACCTGCGTGACCGGCTCGACGTCGAGCCCGAACGCCTCGAGCGTCGCGGGGGCCGTCGACACGAGGACGACGTGGTCCGCCTGCCGAGCGATCCGCCGCGCGACGCCTCGGTCGAGGACGCCCTGCTCGTCGTCGACGAACACGGTGCCGTCCCCGATCCGGTCGGCGCGGTCGACGATCCGGACGTCGGTGCCCTGCTGCTCGAGCACCCGCACGAGTGCCTTCGCGCCGCTCGCCGTCGCGGAGGTCGGGTCGAGCGGCGCCTGCCCGGGACCGGTCCGCCCGACGACGGCCGTGAGCACGGCGAGCACGGTGCCGACCAGGACGATGGCGACCCAGAAGCCGGCTCGGAGCCCACGGCCCGCACGGCGCGGCGAGGGCGAGGTCGAGGTCGAGGCTGCTCCCGACGGTGCGGACGGGGTGGCGGTCGCGGTCACGCGGGGACCGCCGGGGTCGTCGTCCGCGCGGGGCGTGCCGTCCGGACCGCGTGCTCGGTGTCCAGGACGTCGCGGGCGGTCCGCTCGGTCGCCTCGGCGCCGAGGTACCGCACCTCGTCGAAGGTGGCCGCGGCGCGTTCGAGCCGCGCGGCCTCGGCCGGGAAGACCACGGCCGCCCGGCCGGCGATGGCACGCGCGGTGGCACCGGGGACGTCGGGGACGAGGTCACGCTCCCCGAGCCCACGGGCGAGGGCACGGTACCCGTCGAGCACGGCGCGGGACCAGTCACCCGCGCGCAGGGCTGCTCGGGCGTCCTCGGCGATCGCACTGGCGGGACGCAGGTCGTCGTCGTCGAACACCCCGCCGACCTGCCCGTCCGCGAGCCGAGCGCGACGCCGGGGGAGTCCGCGGGCGACGACCAAGAGGACGACCACCGCGACGAGCACGACGACGGCCGTCCAGAGCAGGGTGTGCGCGACCGCGGGGGAGCCGAGGCCGTCGGCGCGGAGCGAGCCGAGCCAGTCGAGGGCCGCGCGCGAGGCACGGTCCCACCACGTCACGTGGGCACCGTCGTACTCCGACCGCTCGAGCTCGCGTTCGAGGAGCCGTCGTGCGTCGTCGGGGTCGATCGTCATGCGCGGCCGTCCGGCGGGTACCGTCCGGGCTCGCCGCCCCACTGCGGCGGCGTCGGGCCGCCCGGCTGCTGGCCGCCTGCGCCCGGCTGCCCCGGCCACGGCTGGCCAGGCCACGGCTGCTGCGGACCCGGACCGCCACCGGGCCAGGGCTGTCCCGGCCACGGCTGCTGGGGCCCCGGACCGGCACCCGGCCACCCCTGCCCCTGCCCCGGCCACGCCGGCCGGTCCACCCGCGGCGACGGCGCGAACGGGTCACCCGGCTGCCCGGTCTCGAGGTGCGACGCGATCCGCTGGTCGAGCGCCTCGGTCCGGATGCGGCGGTCGATCGCCAGGAAGGTCACGACGGACGCGGACAGCACGTCGGTGATGCACTGCACCGCGATCCCGAGCAGGCTCCCCACGACGATCGCCACGAGCCCGCCGACCCCGGCTCCCGACCCCGCATCGGTCTGCCCGAGGGGGTCGAACGTGCCGCCGACGAGCGTCGCACCGATCGTGAGCGGGACCGAGGCGATCGACACCGCGAAGGCGAACATCACCTGCACGAGCAGGATGATGCCGAAGGTGCGCCAGAAGGCTCCGCGAGTGAGCCGCCACGACTGCGCCGCGGCCTGGAAGACGGGGCGTCCCTCGAGCGCGATGGTCGGGACGGTGAACGCGAACTTCGTCCCGAGCCAGACGAGCACGACGGTGAAGCCGAGGCCGAGCACGAAGAAGGTGAGCAGGAAGCCGCCGATGCCTGACCCGTTGCCGGAGAGCCCGGCGGCGGCGCCGACCAGCACGAGCACGAAGACGATCCCGATGACGGCACCGGCTGCGAGCTGCAGGAGGATCCAGGCGACCACCGACCAGCGTCGTCCGGCGAGGAGCGCCCAGAGCCCGCGGAAGGTGGCGCGCCGTCCGAGGATGCGTTGTCCGGTGTCCGCGGCGACCGGGGCGACGAGGAAGCCGCGCCCGAGGTAGGCCAGGAACGGGAGCCCGATCGACAGCACCAGCCAGAGCGTCACCGATCCGGCGAGGATCGACGTCTCGCCGTTCACGTCACCGTCGACCGCCGAGAGCATGCGGGACTGGATCGCACGCTGGCCGAACGCACTCGCGATGGTGGAGAGCAGCCCGAGGACCCCGCTGAGGAGCACGCTCCAGAGCAGCAGCACCCGCGCGTTGCGGCGGAACACGGTGAAGGCGCCGCTCAGGACGTCACCGAGCCCGAGCGGTCGCAGCGGGATGACCGGCCGCGACCCGGCCGGCGGCGGCCCCGGCGGCCGACCGGCGGACGGCCCGCCGCCGTACGGTCCACCGGCGGACGGCCCACCGGACCGGCCCGGCCACGGGGCGGACGGCTGCTGCCCCGGGGGCCGCGCCGCGCCTCCTGGGCCGTTGCCCCGACCGTCCTGCGGACCGCCGGGCGCCCCCGGTACCTGCCAATCGGACATCGCCGCCCCCTCGTGGTCCCGACCGAGCACGCGGAAGGCGCGGTCGACACCCATCCTGTCGGAAAACGCCGTCGCACGGGGCCTCGGCTATCGTGAGTGGTCAGGTGCCGACCGGGTACCGCTGCACGTCACACGGAGTCCCCATCACATGACACCGCGCATCCTCGTCGTCGACGACGACCAGGCCCTCGCCGAGATGATCGGCATCGTCCTCCGCTCCGAGGGCTACGAACCCGAGTTCAGCGCCGACGGCAACGACGCCATCGACGCGTTCCACGGGACGAAGCCCGACCTGGTGCTGCTCGACGTGATGCTCCCGGGCATCGACGGCATCGAGGTCTGCAAGCGCATCCGCGCCGAGAGCGGCACGCCGATCATCATGCTCACCGCCAAGGGCGACACGTCCGACGTCGTCGCCGGGCTCGAGAACGGCGCCGACGACTACGTCGTGAAGCCCTTCAACCCGAAGGAGCTCGTCGCCCGCATCCGCACCCGGCTCCGTCCGACGGCCGCCGACGCGACGGTGCTGCACGTCGGCGACCTCACCGTCGACGTCGCCGGGCACGAGGTCCGTCGCGGCGACGCCGTCATCGCGCTGACCCCGCTCGAGTTCGACCTGCTGCGGGCGCTGTCCGAGAAGCCGAACCAGGTGTTCACCCGCGAGATGCTGCTCGAACAGGTCTGGGGCTACCACTACAAGGCGGACACCCGCCTGGTGAACGTCCACGTGCAGCGCCTCCGCGCGAAGATCGAGCACGACCCCGACAACCCGAAGATCGTCACCACGGTGCGCGGCGTCGGGTACCGGGCCGGAGGAGCCTGAGCACCGTGCCGTCCGCAGCGTCGACCGGCGGCGTCGCCGTGCAGGGCAGGCTCGCCCGTGCCGGCCGTCGCCTTCGACGGTGGGTCCGGCGCGGCTGGCGGGCCGCGGCGTACCTGTGGCGTCGGTCCCTGATGTTCCGGTCGGTCGCGATCACGGTGATGACCACCGGCCTCGCGGTCGCGATCATCGGCACGGCCGTCATGATCAGCATCTCGAACAACGTCTACTCGCAGCGCCGCGACCAGATCGAGGCCGAGTCGGCACGCGCGACGATCGTCGCGCAGGGCATCTTCGACGCGGCCACCGCGGGCGAGGACAACAACCAGAGCGAGCTCGAGACCCTGCAGAGCGAGGCGCAGCAGGCGATCCTGTCGAACACCACGAGCCCCGGCGGCACGAGCATCGCCATCGAGCGGAGTCCCGACCAGCCCGGGCCGCAGACGGTGCAGAACGTCGCGAGCCAGGGCTTCCCGGACGCCGTGATCACCGACGCCCTCCGGAAGCAGGTCGGCAAGAACACCGGCACGCTCAGCCTGCAGCCCGTGCGCCTCGACGACGACGGCCGCCACCAGCCCGGCCTCGCCGTCGGGTCGACCCTGCAGATCCCGAGTGCCGGTCAGTACGAGCTGTACCTCGTCTACGACCTGTCGGACGCCCAGCAGACCCTCGACTTCGTCTCGCAGACGCTCTCGATCGGCGGTGTCGCGCTCATGGTGCTCATCGCCCTCGTGACCTCGCTCGTCGTCCGGCTCGTGGTCGTGCCGATCCGGGGCGCGGCCGAGACGAGTCGGAAGATCGCCGCGGGCCGGCTCGACGAACGCATCCCGGTGCGGGGCAACGACGACATCGCCACCCTCGCCCGCAGCTTCAACGGCATGGCCGACGCGGTGAGCCGACAGATCACCCAGCTCGCCGAGCTCTCCCGCGTGCAGCAGCGGTTCGTCTCCGACGTCTCCCACGAGCTCCGGACCCCGCTGACGACCATCCGGCTCGCCGGCGACATGCTGTTCGACTCCCGTCACGCCTTCGAGCCGTCGGTCGGTCGGTCCGCCGAGCTCCTGCACGCCCAGGTGGAGCGGTTCGAGCTCCTGCTCGCCGACCTCCTCGAGATCTCACGGTTCGACGCGCAGGCGGTGCACCTCGATCCCGAGCCCGTCATCCCCGCGGCCCTGGCGACCGACATCGTCGACGAGTTCCGGCCGCTCGCCGAACGGGCCGGCATCGACCTGCAGCTCGCCACACCCGGCGGGCACACCACCATGCAGCTCGACGCGAAGCGCATCCGCCGCGTGCTCCGCAACCTCGTCGGCAACGCGATCGAGCACGGCGACGCGAAGCCCGTGCAGGTCGTCGTCGACAGCGATGCCCGCTCGGTCGCGATCGCCGTGCGCGACCAGGGCGTCGGCATGCCGCCGGAGGACGCCGCCCGCGTGTTCGACCGGTTCTGGCGCGCCGACCCGAGCCGCAAGCGGACGATCGGCGGGACCGGCCTCGGACTCGCGATCTCGCTCGGCGACGCGAACCTCCACGGCGGCCGCATCGACGTGTGGTCCCGCCCCGGCGAGGGCTCCACCTTCGTGCTCACGCTGCCGCGCAACGACCGCGTCACCGTGACGACCTCGGCGATCCCGCTGCCAGACCTCGACGAGTCGTACGACGGCCCCCGCGCCGTCAGGGAGGACGACTGATGCGCACCCGCTTCCGCACCCTGGTCGCCACGGCGCTCGCCGCGTTGACGATCGTCGCCGTGTCCGCCTGCGCCGCGATCCCCACCGACGGCGCGGTGCGTTCCGGCGGCGTGATCAAGGACCAGTCGGTGTCCGGCGTCGACTACCGGCCCGGCAAGCCCGTGCCCGGCGCCGACCAGACGACGATCCTCCGCGGCTTCATCGCGGCCGGCACCGGTGCGGCGGACGACTACGCCGTGGCCCGGGAGTTCCTCGCCTCGAACTTCTCGACGAAGTGGAACCCCCGGCGCTCGGTGACGATCCAGCCCGGCAACCCGGCGATCGAGCGGGTCGGTGAACGCGAGCTGACCTACACCCTCACCGCGAGCGCCTCGGTGGACGCCGACGGCGAGTACACGCAGGCGGTCCGACCGACCTCGTCCACGCTGACGTTCCAGTTCACCCGCGAGGACGGCGAGTGGCGCATCGCCTACGCCCCCGACGGCATCATCCTGTCGCCGGTGAACTTCGAGTCGGTGTTCCAGCAGCACGCGCTCTACTTCTACGACCCGACGTACAAGTTCCTCGTGCCCGACGAGCGCTGGTTCCTCGCCCGGTCGTCGACGAGCACCCGCATCGCGAGCGCGCTGCTCGCCGGACCCGCGAGCTGGCTCAAGGGGGCCGTGGTCACCGCCTTCCCCGAGGGCACGCAGCTCTCCCTGAACGCCGTCACGATCCAGAGCGGGACCGCCCTCGTCGACCTGTCCAGCGACGCCCTGCGCGCCAGCAGTCAGGACCGGATCCGGATGCGCGAGCAGCTGAGCAAGTCGCTCGCCTCGGTCGCCACGGTGTCCTCCGTCGACATCACGGCCGAGGGCACGACCTTCGCCGTCCCCGACGGCAGCGGGTCCGACGCGCAGCAGAACCCCGACGTCGATGCCCGCCCGCTCGTCGACCAGGACGGCACCGTGGGCTACTCGGCCCTCGGCGGCGGGAAGATCGCACCGCTCGGCAACGGCATGGGCGCGGAGATCGGCGACCTCGGGCCGTCCTCGTTCGCGCTGTCCGCGTCCGGGACCGCTGCGGTGGTCGGGAACGGCGACGGCGTGACGGTCGTGCGCGGACGATCGCACCTGCGCATCGACGCGACCGACGGCCTGGTCCCGCCGTCGATCGACGACCTCGGCTTCGTCTGGGTCGCGTCCGAGAAGAACACCCGCCGGGTCACGGCCTACGGCCTCGGCGGCGATCCGCACGCGGTGAACACGACCCTCCCGGCCGGCGACCTCGTGTCGTTCCAGGTCTCGCGCGACTCGACCAGGGCCCTCGCGCTCATCCAGACGAACGACGGACCGAGCCTGTACGTGATGGCCATCGTCCGCGGCGCCGACCGCACACCGACCGCGCTCGGCTCCCCGGTGCGCGTGCAGGCCGCCACGGGCAACGCCGTCGGGGCAGCCTGGATCAGCGACTCCGACGTCGCCTCGGTCGGGCAGACGTCCTCCGGCCCGGACGTCGTCCGCTCCACGATCGGTGGGCAGTCGAGCACCCTGCCGAAGCCCGACGGGCGTGCGACCGAGATCGTCGGCGGGAGCGGCGGCTCGATGCTCCTGCGGATGTCCGACGGGTCGGTCCTGCAGTCGACCGGCGGTGGCTGGGTCACGACCGGGATCAGTGCGGACGTGCTCGGCGTGCAGCGCTGAGGTCGCTCCTCCACAGGGCGGCGGTCCAGGAGGCGCGTCCCCAGCCCCACGGATCGGCCCCCGCCCGGTGGTGGGTGGCGGTCAGGATCGTCGGCATGACGACACGGGACAGGCTGCGGCCGTGGCTCGACGCGGCCGTCGCGGTGCTCGGGCTCTTCCTGCCGGTGGACTGCGTCGGGTGCGGCCGGCCCGACCGGGCACTCTGCGCCGCGTGCCGACACGCGCTCGACGCGATGCCCTGCCGGGTGCGTCTCGTCGCCGGGGTCCGGCTGGACGCGGCGTTCGAGTACACGGGACTCGTACGGACGATGCTCCTCGAGCTCAAGCTGCGCGGGCGGGTGGACCTCGCTCGGCCCCTCGGCGCCCGGTTCGGTGGGCTCGTGCGGGCGGCGCTCGCCGACGCCGGACCCGGGGCCGTGCTGCTGCGGGTACCGCCGTCGCGGCAGGGTGCTCGGCGGCGGGGGTTCGACCCGGTCGTCCTGCTGGCGGCGCGCGGGGGAGTGCAGCGGTCGCGGGCGATGTCGCGGGTGCGGGCAGGAGGGCTGGTGCGGCGCCGCGCCGGCGTCGGTGCCGGTGCAGGTGTCGGCGTCGGTGCCGGTGGCGGTGCAGGTGTCGGCGTCGGTGCCGGCGCACTGCACGGCGGGCAGAAGGAACGCAGCGCGGTGGAACGGGTGGCCGCGACGGTCGGCACCCTCTCGGTCACGGGCGTCACCGGTCGAGCCGTCGTCGTGGTGGACGACGTCGTCACCACCGGCGTCACGATGGCAGAGGCCGTGCGCGCCGTGCGTGCCGCCGGTGGTCGGGTCGTGCGGTGCGTCGCCGTCGCGAGCGTCGACGACTGAGGAGCGCCCGCCCGGAGCCCTTCGCGCATCGGTGAACGCTCGGTGGCCACTGTGTGTCCGGTGGGTGTCCTGGCGACTCACCGACATCACGTGACGCCGGAGCGCCACCGGGTCTAGCCTCGCGGCAAGGCGTTCAGGATCGCCGGATGGAGGCGACGCGCTGAGTCTGGATGGGAGCCGCCACATGGACGTGACGATCACGGGCCGGAACATCGGGGTCACCGACCGATTCCGCACCTACGTCGAACAGAAGTCCGAGAAGATCGACGTGCTCGCCGACCGCGCCCTCGCCTTCGAGGTGCGCATCAGCCGCCACAACGAGAAATCGGGCGGTTCCCAGGGCGAGGACCGCGTCGAGCTGACATTGATCGGCCCCGGCCCCCTCGTGCGGGCGGAGTCCGCCGCGTCGGACAAGTACGCCGCCTTCGATCTGGCCTTCGCCCGGATCATGGAACGACTCCGCCGAGCACGCGACCGCCGCAAGGTGCACCGCGGCCGCCACCGTCCGACCTCCGTGTCCGAGGCGTCCGGCACCGCGTTCGAGCGCATGGGTGTCGTCCCGGCCGACGGCAAGCTCATCGAGGACGTCGCGACGGGTGCCGTCCCGGTGGTCGACGCGAACGCCGAGGACGACGAGAACGAGGTCTACAGCCCCGTCGTGATCCGGCACAAGGTCTTCGAAGCCGGTCCCATGACGGTCGACGACGCCCTGTACTTCATGGAGCTCGTCGGGCACGACTTCTACCTGTTCGTCGACGCGGAGACGCACCGGCCGAGCGTGGTCTACCGCCGCAAGGGCTGGGACTACGGCGTGATCGGCATCGACGACCCGTCCGCCGAGCACGCTCCGGCAGCGGCGTCGGAGTCCGAGCCGGCGGTCGCGATCGCCTGACGATCGCTCAGTACGGCAGACCGAACCCGGGTGTGCGCGGACCGTTCGCGGGCCGCGCACACCCGCGCTGTTCACAGCGGCCGGAGTCGACGGGTTGCTAGCATGACTGGCTGTTCGCATCGCGCAGGTCGCGCGTGACGATCTCGTAAGGAGCTCACGTGGCAAACGTGCTGGAGAAGGTCCTCCGCATCGGCGAAGGACGCACCCTCCGACGGCTGAAGGCGTACGCCTCGGCCATCAACGACCTCGAGGACGACTTCGCGAGCCTCACCGACGAGGAACTCCAGGACGAGACCAAGGAGCTCCGCGAGCGCTACGCGAACGGCGAGACCCTCGACGACCTGCTGCCCGAGGCGTTCGCCGCCGTGCGGGAAGCAGCGAAGCGCACCCTCGGCATGCGGCACTTCGACGTGCAGCTCATGGGCGGTGCCGCGCTGCACCTCGGCAACATCGCCGAGATGAAGACCGGTGAAGGCAAGACCCTCGTCGCCACGACGGCCGCGTACCTCAACGCCATCCCGTCGCGCGGCGTGCACGTCATCACCGTCAACGACTTCCTCGCGTCGTACCAGTCCGAGCTCATGGGCCGCGTGTTCCGTGCGCTCGGCATGACGACCGGCTGCATCATCGCGAACCAGTCCCCGGCCGAGCGTCGCGAGCAGTACGCCGCCGACATCACCTACGGCACGAACAACGAGTTCGGCTTCGACTACCTCCGCGACAACATGGCGTGGCAGGCATCCGACATGGTGCAGCGCGGCCACTTCTTCGCGATCGTGGACGAGGTCGACTCGATCCTCATCGACGAGGCCCGCACGCCGCTCATCATCTCCGGTCCGTCCTCGGGCGAGGCCAACCGCTGGTTCACCGAGTTCGCGTCGATCGCGACCCGCCTCACCCCGGGCGAGGACTACGAGGTCGACGAGAAGAAGCGCACCGTCGGCGTGCTCGAGCCCGGCATCGAGAAGGTCGAGGACTACCTCGGCATCGACAACCTGTACGAGTCGGCGAACACCCCGCTCATCTCGTTCCTGAACAACTCGATCAAGGCCGTCGCCCTCTTCAAGAAGGACAAGGACTACGTCGTGATGAACGGCGAGGTGCTCATCGTGGACGAGCACACCGGCCGCATCCTGATGGGCCGCCGCTACAACGAGGGCATCCACCAGGCGATCGAGGCGAAGGAGAAGGTCGAGGTCAAGGCCGAGAACCAGACCCTCGCCACGGTCACGCTGCAGAACTACTTCCGCCTCTACCAGAAGCTGTCCGGCATGACGGGTACGGCCGAGACCGAGGCCGCCGAGTTCATGTCGACGTACAAGCTCGGCGTGGTCCCCATCCCGACGAACAAGCCGATGCAGCGCATCGACCAGACCGACCTCGTCTACAAGAACGAGAAGGCGAAGTTCGAGCAGGTCGCCGAGGACATCGCCGAGCGCCACGAGAAGGGCCAGCCGGTCCTCGTCGGCACCACGAGCGTCGAGAAGTCCGAGTACCTGTCGAAGCTCCTCGCGAAGAAGGGCGTCAAGCACGAGGTCCTCAACGCGAAGAACCACGCGCGTGAGGCCGCGATCGTCGCCCAGGCCGGTCGACTCGGCGCCGTGACGGTCGCGACGAACATGGCCGGTCGCGGTACCGACATCATGCTCGGCGGCAACTCGGAGTTCCTCGCCGTGCAGGAGATGCACGCCAAGGGGCTGTCCCCGACGGAGACGCCGGAAGAGTACGAGGCCGCGTGGGACGACGTGTTCGACCGCGTCAAGGCCGAGATCAAGGACGAGGCCGACAAGGTGCGCGAGGTCGGCGGCCTCTACGTCCTCGGCACCGAGCGCCACGAGTCCCGTCGCATCGACAACCAGCTGCGCGGTCGATCCGGCCGTCAGGGCGACCCCGGCGAGAGCCGGTTCTACCTGTCGCTCACCGACGACCTCATGCGCCTGTTCAACTCCGGTGCCGCCGAGAGCCTGATGGGCCGCTCGAACGTCCCGGACGACCTCGCGATCGAGAACAAGCTCGTCGGCCGTGCGATCCGGTCGGCCCAGGCGCAGGTCGAGGGCCGCAACGCCGAGATCCGCAAGAACGTCCTGAAGTACGACGACGTCCTCAACCGCCAGCGTGAAGCGATCTACAGCGACCGCCGCCACATCCTCGAGGGTGACGACATCCACGACCGTGCGCAGTCGTTCCTCAAGAGCGTCGTCGACGACGTGATCGACTCCCACACCGCCGAGGGCAACGCGGACGACTGGGACCTCGACGCCATGTGGACCGAGCTCGGGACCCTGTACCCGATCTCGATCTCCATCGACGAGGTCATCACCGAGGCCGGCTCGAAGGGCAAGGCCTCGCGCGAGTTCCTCGGCCGCGAGATCCTCTCCGACGCCAAGCTCGCCTACCAGCAGCGCGAGGAACTCCTCGGCGACGAGGCCATGCGTGAGCTCGAGCGCCGCGTCGTCCTCTCGGTGATCGACCGCCGCTGGCGCGACCACCTCTACGAGATGGACTACCTCAAGGACGGCATCGGCCTCCGTGCGATGGCACAGCGCGACCCGCTGGTCGAGTACCAGCGCGAGGGCTACGCGCTCTTCCAGAGCATGATGGGCCAGATCCGCGAAGAGTCGGTCGGCTACCTCTTCAACCTCGAGGTGCAGGTCCAGTCCGACGGCGAGAACGCCGTGATCGAGGCCAAGGGCCTCGGTGAGGACGAGGTCTCCGGTCTCGAGTACTCCGCTCCGTCGATCGATGGCGAGGTCGAGGTCCGCGACGAGCGCGGTCGCCTCGAGCAGGCCGCGACCGCGCGAGCGCAGAAGGCGCAGGCCGAGGCCGAGGCGGCCGCCGGGCCGGAGCAGGGCTCCGCGTTCGGCAACGCCGCGACCGCGTCCGGCCAGGCTGCCGCGGGCAACCGTGCCGAGCGTCGTCAGGCCGCCAAGAAGGGCTGACGCGACCACGTCCAGACAGGAGGCGCGGTGCCGGCTGGCACCGCTCCTCCTGTCCGTCTTCCGGTCACGTCACGGGCGTCACAAGACCCCGACGGCCGTCGCGCGCCAGCGACCCTGCCGTTCTTCCAGGCGCATCGCGACCGCACGGGCGTGACTGCGCGTGTGCACGACGATCGTCGCCTCGGCGACCCCGTCGGCCGGGCGGCACACGATCACGCTTCCGACCCGGAGCAGCGCCCGTCCGCGCGACCGGCTGCCGAGCTGCCGGGCCCGCGCCGCCACCGCCGCCCGCTGCTGCAGGTGCCGGTGCACCTCGTCCGTGATCCACCGGGCGATGCTGTCGACCTCGCGTGACCCCGTCAGGATCTCGGCGACGCAGAGGCCGAGCGCGCGAGCGGTGTCCTCGACGTCGGTCGGTGGCGGTACCGCGCTGAGTCGCGGGACGTCCCCCATCGGCTCTGCGTCATCGATCCGGCGTGCTTCCTCGGCCACCCCTGCCCCTTTCGTCGGGGCCGAGCGTAGAGCGAGTACAACATGAGAAATATGACTGCCTCCGAGCCTGTGGAGAGAGCGGAGTTGTCCACAGTGGTGCGCACCTAGACTGGGCGGGTGTCGACCCTCAGTGACCTCGTCCTCGCACAAGGCCGTTCCTCCGAAGCCGACGTGGAGTGGCTCCACCTGCTCGTCGGGGACTGGCAGCTGCTCGCCGACCTGTCCTTCGCGGACATGGTCCTCTGGGTCCCGACCGCCGAGGACGGCTCGTTCGTGGCGGTGGCGCACGCTCGCCCGAGTTCCGCGGCGACGCTCTTCTACCGCGACATCGTCGGGCAGGAGATCCGCGAGGAGTGGCGCGAACAGGTCACCGAGAGCTTCGTCGGCGCGAGGGTCGTCGACTCCGCCGAGCCGGACTGGTACGAGGACACCCCGACGCGCGTCCGGGCGATCCCGGTGCTCCGGCGGCTGAGCGCGAACAGCGCCGAGACGACCGAGCGCCCGATCGCGGTCGTGACGCGGCACTCGAACCAGGACGAGATGCGCACCCCGAGCCGCCAGGAGCTCAACTTCACCGCGAGCGCGAACGACCTGTTCGGCATGATCGCCACGGGTGACTTCCCCGACATCGGTGCGCCGGCCGGGCCCCGACGCGGTGCACCGCGCGCCAGCGACGGCCTGCTCCGCCTCGACACGAACGGGATCGTCACGTTCGCCAGCCCGAACGGCCTCAGCGCCTTCAACCGGATGGGCTTCGAGGGCGAGCTCGAGCGGAAGTCCCTCGCCGAGGTCACGACCGAGCTCATCGGTGCGCAGCTCGACGTCGACGAGTCGCTGCCCCTGGTCGTCACCGGCCGTGCCCCGTGGCGTGCCGACGTCGAGTCGAAGGGCGTCACGGTCTCGCTGCGGTCGATCCCGCTCCGCGACCACGGCGAGCGGATCGGTGCGATCGTCCTCTGCCGCGACGTGACCGAACTGCGGCACCAGGAGCGCGAGCTCATCACCAAGGACGCGACGATCCGCGAGATCCATCACCGCGTGAAGAACAACCTGCAGACCGTGGCGTCGCTCCTGCGCATCCAGGCGCGCCGCACCCACTCGGACGAGGCCCGGACGTCGCTGCAGAACGCGATGCGCCGCGTGGCCGCGATCGCCGTGGTGCACGACACCCTGTCGACCGGCCTCAGCCAGAACGTCGACTTCGACGAGGTCTTCGACTCCGTGCTGAAGCTCGTGACCGAGGTCGCGGCGTCGCACAACACGACCGTCCGCCCGAAGAAGACCGGGGAGTTCGGGGTGTTGCCCTCCGAGGCCGCGACCCCGCTCGCGCTCGGGCTCACCGAGCTCGTCACGAACGCCGTTGAGCACGGGCTGGACGGCCGCGACGGCGAGGTCGAGATCGTGGCGGAGCGCTTCGACGACCACCTCGACATCCAGGTCCGCGACAACGGGCGGGGCCTGCCCGAGGGCAAGGTCGGGTCGGGCCTCGGGACGCAGATCGTCCGGACGCTGATCCAGGGCGAGCTCGGCGGCACCATCGACTGGCACACCCTGACCGGCAGCGGCACCGAGGTCACCATCACGATCCCGTTCCGCTGGCTGACGGCGACGCCGGGCGCCGCGTAGCGCGCTCCGCGCCCGCCGCGCGCCCGCCGCGGTGGGGTCGAACCGCCGTCCGGGTTCGCCGCGCGGCCGCACAACGAAAGCACGTCCGAACCGGGCGATGGCGCGGCGTCGCGTGCTTTCTGTTGTGTGCAGGGACACGCAACCGCCTGGAGGCGCGGCGTGCGCCCGCCAGTCCTGCGTCGAACCACGTTCGCGACGTCGAACCGCCGTCCGGCCCTGGTTCGACGTCGGTCTCGTGGTTCGTCGCGCGGCGCGCGCCGGCGCGCATGCCGCGGCGGCAGCCGTAGCATGCAGCCGCACAACGAAAGTGCGTCCGAACCGCGCGATGCCGCGGCGTCGTGTGCTTTCCGTTGTGCGCAGGCACACGCAACTGCCTGGAGGCGCGGCGTGCGCCCGCCAGGGCCGCGTCGAACCACGTTCCCGACGTCGAACCACCGTCCGGCCCTGGTTCGACGTCGGTTCCGTGGTTCGTCGCGCGGCCGCGCTACGGAAGTGCGTCCGAACCACGCAATGCCGCGGCGTCGCCTGCTTTCCGTTGTGCGGAGGCCTGCGCAGCCGCCTGGAGGCGCGGCGTGCGCCCGCCAGGGCCGCGTCGAACCACGTTCCCGACGTCGAACCGCCGTCCGGCCCTGGTTCGACGTCGGTTCCGTGGTTCGCCGCGCCGCGCGTCGGGCGGCAGCACAACGCAAGTGCGTCCGAACCGCGCGATGGTGCGGCGTCGCGTGCTTTCGGTGCTGCGCAGGCGTGCGCTACCGCCTCGCGCCGCGCGCGGCGCAGCCGCGCCCCGCGCACGACGACGCCCGCCGGCCCAGAGGGGACGGCGGGCGTCAGGCGCGCAGCAGGCGCCGGGTCAGGAAGCGCGGCGAGCGCGGGCGGCGCGACGCTTCAGCGCGCGGCGCTCGTCCTCGCTCAGGCCACCCCAGACACCGGAGTCCTGGTTGTTCTCGAGGGCGTACTGCAGGCACATCTCGGTGACCGTGCAGCGAGCGCAGACCGACTTGGCCTTCTCGATCTGATCGACGGCCGGTCCGGTGTTCCCGACGGGGAAGAAGAGCTCGGGGTCCGCGGTGAGGCAGGCTGCCTGGTCACGCCAGTCCATGTGTGGTGCTCCTTGAAATCGATGCTCGAACGGCAGGCCGGGGCCGTGGTTCGGGGATCGGAACGCTGAGCATGCGCGAGGCACGAGGGGACACCCGTGGGGGAGGAGTCCGCTGGAAGCGAGTCTGACGCCCGCAGAACGCTCGGGGGAGGAGCGTCGAACCACGGGAGACGCACACCACATCGTGCCGTCCAAACGACCTCGAATATCGTTCCATACTGGTAGGGCCAAATCAAGGGTTCCGACGCTGGAGGAATGCTGTGCCCGACACCACCCCGATCGAGCCCGACCACGTCGAGCGGCGGTCGCCTGCCCTCCTGGCGCTCCTCGTCGTCGTCGGACTCGAGTTCGCCGCCCTCGTCGTCGTGACGATCGTCCTCGTCGTCGAACTCGTCGTCGCGCCGGCCACGAGCATCGCGTCCGGGATCGCGCTGACGGTCCTCGCGGCCATCGCGGCGCTCTGGCTCGGTTCCCTGTTCATCGGCCTCCGCAACCGTCGTCCGTGGGTGCGGTCCGGGATCATCGTCTGGCAGGTGCTGCAGGGTGCGCTCGCGATCGGGGCGTTCCAGGGCGTCTTCCGCGTGCCCGCCGTCGGCTGGTTCCTGCTCATCCCCGCGCTGCTGGGCATCACGCTGGTGCTGTCGCGACCGGTGACGGACGCGCTCGCCCGACCGGTCGAGTAGACGGTCCCGATCCACGGACTGGAGGCGCGGTGCCAGCTGGCACCGCGCCTCCCGTCCGTCGATCAGCCGGGTCTCAGACCAGGCCGAGCTTCTTCCGTAGGCTCGCCACGTGCCCCGTCGCCTTGACGTTGTAGAGCGGCAGCTGCACGGTGCCGTCCTCGTCGACCACGATCGTGGAGCGGATCGTGCCGGTGACGATCTTCCCGTAGTTGTTCTTCTCGCCCCAGGCGCCCCACGCCTTGTGCACGGCGAGGTCCGGGTCGCTCAGCAGTGGGAAGGTCAGGGCCTGCTCGTGCTGGAAGGTCTTGAGTGCCGGCAGGTCGTCCTTCGAGACGCCGAGCACCTCGTACCCGGCGGCCTGCAGCGAGGACATGTTGTCGCGGAAGTCGCATGCCTCGGTGGTGCACCCCGGCGTCGACGCTGCCGGGTAGAAGTACACGATGACCTTCTTCCCACGCAGGGCCGAGAGGGAGTGCTCGGTGCCGTCCTGGTCCGGCAGGGTGAAGTCGGGGGCGGTGTCGCCGGCGGCGAGACGGTCGGTCATGGGGCTCCTGTTCGTGGTCCGTGCCCCGAGTGGTCAAGAGCACGCGAAACCCATGCTATTGTTGTTTCCCGTTGCAGCACGGAAGCGCAACATGCACCTCTAGCTCAATTGGCAGAGCAACTGACTCTTAATCAGTGGGTTCTCGGTTCAAGTCCGAGGGGGTGCACCAGCAAGGCCCCGACTCATCGAGTCGGGGCCTTCGTCGTTCCCGGCATGCGGTGCCGCACGGTGAGACACGCCCGGAGTGCGATTCCGCCGCGACTCCGCGTGCGGATCACTCGGCGAGGACGTCGACCACGCGCTCCTCGCCGACCACCGGGTCGAGCGCTCCCGCCGAGGTCGCGGCGAGGTCGGCACGCAGCGGTTCGATGCCGTCGCCCGGCACCCAGAGCTCGAACGTCGCGGCGGCGCCGTACGCGGGGTCGCCGAGCGTGGCTCCGTGGTGCCGGACCCAGTCGCGCAGCACGTTGTCGATCCGGCCGGCGTCGGCGTGCGGGACGTCCACCGTCACCCGGGTCAGTGCGCGCCGGTGCACGAGCGTCGCGCGGTCGAGTGCCTCGGACACCGAGGTCGAGTAGGCACGGACGAGTCCGCCGGCGCCGAGCTTCACGCCCCCGAAGTACCGCGTGACGACTGCGACGACGTCGGTCAGCCCACGGCGTCGGAACACCTCGAGCATCGGGACGCCGGCGGTCCCGGAGGGTTCACCGTCGTCGCTCGACCGCGCCTGGTCCCCGAGCACGCCGGTGACCATCGCGGTGCAGTTGTGCCGGGCGTCCCACCGCCGGCGGCGGACCTCGGCGATCACCCGGTCCGCGTCCGCGACCCCGGACACCGGCGCCACGGTCGTGATGAAGCGCGACTTCGTGATGACGATCTCGTGCTCGACCGGGGCGGCGACCGTGGACGGGTACGGGGTGCTCACACCGTCGAGGCTAGCGAGGTCCTCGTCGGCGGCTCGCGCTACCATGTCCTGCACGACGTGCGGCTGGGGAGGAGTCCGATCGACATGGCGACAGCAGATCCGAGGGGTGGCGTGCTCGACGCCGCGGAACTCGCGCGCCGGCTGAACCTCCTCCTCGACTTCGAGGAAGCGCAGCGCGGCGCCCCCGTCCCGTTCGCGGCGATCGAGGAGTACGTGGCGGCCCAGGGTGGCTCGCTGTCCCGGGCGAAGTGGACGTACATGCTCTCCGGGGACGGCCGTCGCAACCGTGACACCGGGCTGCTCCGCCTGCTCGCGGGCTTCTTCGAGGTCGACGAGCGCTTCCTGCTCGAGGACAGCGACGTCCCGGAGCGCATCGGCGCCCAGCTCGCCCTCGTCCGCTCCCTCCGATCGGCACGTGTCAGCGGGTTCGCCGCCCGGACCTTCCCCGGTGAGCTCTCGCCCGAGGCGCTCCGTCGCATCGCCGAGGTGCTCGAGGAGGAGTCCGCCCGGGGGAGCGTCGCATGAGCGCGCCGACCGACCTCATCGAGGCGTTCTGGGCGCGTGGCGCGGCCGAGGGGTGGTCCGACGTGGACCAGGCCGTCGCCGCCGCGGCCGAGGTGGTCGGCAAGCCGATCGTCGTCCGTGAAGAGGCGTTCCTCGCCGCCGAGCCCGTGTGCGGCTTCGTGGCGACGCTCGAGCGGCAGCACCTGGTGATGATCTCCCCGACGGCCTCGCGGACGTTCCGGTCGTTCGTCATCGGCCACGAACTCGGCCACATCCTGCACCGCCACCAGGACCACGCACCGCAGGCGGCCTACATCCGCGACGTCATCCCGGACCTGCCGGAGTACAAGGTCGAGCGGGCACTCGCCCGCGGGCTGTTCTCGAACGAGTACGAGCACGAGGCCGAGGTCTTCGCCGACCGGCTCGCCGGGCTCATCCGCGGCCACCGCGACCGTCCGAGCGCGTTCCGCGGGGTGTTCGGGTGATCGTCTCCCTCGTCCAGGCGCTGCTCCTGATCGCGGGCACGGTCACGCTGTTCGTCCTGCAGCGCGGGCAGGACCGCACGCTCGCGGTCACCTTCCTGCTGTTCGCCGCGACGATCGTCACGAACGTCGACCCGCTGTACCGGTGGCTCGACCCGCGGTTCGGCGGGTTCAACGTGGTCACGGTCGTCAGCGACTGCCTGATGGTCGCGGGGACGAGCACCCTGCTCTGGGGTGTGGCGAAGGCCGTCGGTGCCGCGCGGCCGTGGCTGCGGAACGCGATCGTCGTGACGTGCGCGGTCGTCGTCGTGGTGGTCATCGTGGCGTTCACCGTGCTCGACAAGCCCGCGACGACGACGACCTTCATGCTCGACGCCGGATCGCACCCGGCGGCGACGGTCTACTCGATCGCGCAGACGGTCTACCTCGGGGTGGCGCTCGGCGCGACCGGACTCATCTGCGTCCTGCACCTGCGTGAGGCCCGCACCACCACCGACCTCGTCGGCCTGTGGGTCCTCGTGCTCGGTGGGGTCCTCGGTGTCGTGCGGATGGTCGTCGTCGTGGTGATGGACCTCGCGCACGTCCTGGGCGACCTCGGCCTCACCCGGGCCCTCGCGCTGCCCTACGACGTCACGACCCCGGGTGCGGTGATCTGCGTGTCGTCCGGGATGCTCCTGCTCGTCATCGGCCACCAGGTCTCCCGTCGTCGGCGCTCCCGCCGGGTGGAGACCGCCCTGCGCGCCCTCACGCCGTTGCACGCGCGGATCGGCACCGACAACGCCTACCCCGACTCCGGCGACCCGGCGACGCGGCTCAGTCGGCTCATCGTCGAGATCAACGACGGCGCCCGTCGCGCCCGGCAGTCGCTGAGCGATTCGGAGCAGCGGGCCCTGGCCGACGCCGAAGCGGCCCTCGACGCGGCGTAGCGCCAGTCGTTATCAGAACGGGACATCGATCCCACTGGATGGGTCGACGTCGTCCGGGCCGCCGTGTAGGGTCTGTAGCAGGTGCTACACGCGATGTGGCAGCACGGGGTGGGACTCGGCCGCGTTGGGGGCGGCCGAGCACCACCGGCCCCGTGCCCGCGGTGTCTAGGATCGTCGGGTGACCGTCTTCGCAGCCCTCGTCCTGTTCATCGGTGCCGTCTTCAACGTCGTCACCTGGCCGCGCTTCTTCCAGCGGGTCGCGAAGGACTCCCGGGCGCGTGACGCCGCCGGCAAGCCGACGACGTTCTACACGGTGCACCTCGTGCTGCTGCTCATCGCGCTGGCGATCGCCGTCGCGGCCGTCGTCGCGGGGATCCTCCTGCTCGTCTGAGCCGGTCCCGACCGGCCTCGCCGGCCCGGCCGGCTGCGAGCGTGTCCGTCGCCGAGGGAGCAGGATCGGCGCTGGTACCGTCGCCGCCGGAGGCCGGGCCAGAACCCGAATCCGTCCCGGGACCCGGCGACGACGGGGCTGTGGACGCGACCCGGTGCCGGCCAGGAGGCGCGGTGCCGGCCCGCACCGCGCCTCCTGGCCCGCGACCGGTCGTGTCCAGGGCGCTTCAGGCCTGCTTCAGCGGCGCACGGCAGGATCGGGGCATGCGTGTCCTGGTGGTCGACGACGAGGTGCGGCTCGCCGACGGCGTCCGTCGCGGGATGGAAGCCGAGGGGTGGGCGGTCGACGTCGCCCACGACGGCGTCGACGGACTGTGGCACGCCCGCGAGTTCGGCTACGACGCGATCGTGCTCGACCTGATGATGCCCGGCCTCAGCGGCTGGGCCGTGTGCGCGCAGCTCCGTGCCGACGGCGACTGGACGCCCGTCCTCATGCTGACGGCGAAGGACGGCGAGTGGGACCAGGTCGAGGCGCTCGACGCCGGGGCCGACGACTACGTGACGAAGCCGTTCTCGCACCCCGTCCTCGTGGCGAGGCTGCGTGCCCTGGTCCGCCGTGGTGCGCGCGAGCGCCCGGCGGTCCTGACGCTCGGCGACCTCGTCGTCGACCCGGCCGCCCGGACGGTGTCCCGGGCGTCGACGCCCGTCGAGCTGACGAGTCGCGAGTTCGCCGTCCTCGAGTTCCTGGCGCGCCGCGCCGGCGAGGTCTGCTCGAAGCGCGACGTCATCGAGAACGTGTGGGACGTCGACTTCGACGGCGACCCGAACATCGTCGAGGTGTACGTCGGACACCTGCGTCGCAAGGTCGACCGGCCGTTCGGTCGCACCGCGATCGAGACGGTGCGCGGCGCCGGCTACCGGTTGGCGGCGGACGGTGGCTGACGGCGGCCGCCGGCGCTTCCGGTCCGTCCGGGCGCGGACCACCCTCGGGGCGGTCGTCGTCGTGCTCGCGGCGCTGCTCGTCGGCGCGGCGGCGTTCGTCGTCGTGCTCCGCCTCGTCCTCCTCGACGGGGTGCGGACCACGGCGGAGTCGGGGCTCGAGCAGGCCTCGGCTCGTGTCGAGGCCGACGGCGCCGGGGTCGTGAGCGGCTACGAGGACGTCCTCGTGCAGGTCGTGGGGGACGACGGGTCCGTCCTCGCCCACGGGGACGACGCCGATCCACCGGCGCTCCCGACGGCCGACGAGTCCCGCTGGACGCATGACGGCGAGCGGTGGCTGCTCGTCGCCGACGATGTCGACCTGCCCGGCGGCGGGGACGCGACGCTCGTCTACGGGGTCTCCCTCGACCAGACCGACGCCGCCGTCGGTGCCGCGGTCGCGCTGCTGGCCGTGGGCGTCCCGGTGCTCGTGCTCGTGATGGGTGCCGTCACGTGGGTGGTCACCGGCCGGTCGCTCCGCCCGGTCGAACGCATGCGCACCGAGGTCGAGACGATCCGCGCGGCACGACCGGACGCCCGGGTCGCCGTCCCGGACACCGGCGACGAGATCGCCCGGCTCGCCACGACCATGAACACCATGCTCGACCGGCTCGACCGTTCCGCCGCGGGGCAGCGGCGGTTCGTGTCCGACGCCTCCCACGAGCTGCGGTCGCCGATCGCGACCATCCGCCAGCACGCCGAGGTCGCCGCGGCGCACCCCGACCGCGCCGACGTCGTCGAGCTGTCCGAGGTGGTGCGATCGGAGGCGCTCCGGCTGCAGGACCTCGTGACGGGCCTCCTCGAGCTCTCGCGGCTCGACGAGGGCGACGTGGGCGTCCGGCGTCCGGTGGACCTCGACGACCTGGCGCTCGACGCCGTGGCCCGGGCGCGTGGACGGCTCGGCGGGAGCACCGACGGGTCGATCCGGGTCGAGGGGTCCGGGATCGGGCCGGCCCGTGTCCTCGGGGACGAACGGCTCCTCGCCGCCGTGGTCCGCAACCTCGTCGACAACGCCGTCCGGCACGCCGAGGGTCGGGTCGTCGTCGCGCTCGCCGAGCAGGACGGACGCGCCGTCCTGACGGTGGACGACGACGGCGCGGGCATCGCCCCGGCGGACCGCGAGCGAGTGTTCGAACGCCTCGTCCGGCTCGACGAGGCGCGCAGCCGGGACGCGGGCGGCGCGGGACTCGGCCTCGCGATCGTCCAGGACGCCGTCCGGGCACACGGCGGGGACGTCGTCGTGACGGACTCGCCCCTCGGCGGCGCCCGGTTCGCGGTCCGCATCGCACTCGGCGGCTGACCAGGGGGCTTCAGCCGTGCTTCAGCACCCGCCCGGCACCCTGGTCGCATGAACGCACTCCGCACCACCACAGCCCGCTCGACCCGTCGTGTCGCCGGCATCGCTGCCCTGCCGCTCGTGGCGTCCCTCGCCCTCGTCGGGTGCTCCACCGCGCAGTCCGACGGGGCCTCGTCCACGACGTCGTCATCGTCCTCGTCCGGATCGGCGTCCGGCGGCGCGACCGCTGCGTCCGCCACGTCGAACGACGCCCTGCGTGCCGCCGTCGCCACCGCCCGCGACGCCGTGGGGTCTGGCACCGTGCTCTCGGTCGAGCAGGAGCAGAACGGCACCGCGTACGAAGTGCTGGTCGTCACCGACGACGGCACCGAGCACGAGGTGCACACGAACGAGGCCGGCACGGCGGTGTCCGGATCGCCGCGCACCGAAACCTCGGACGCCGACGACCGGGCCGAGAACGAGCGCTCCACGGCCGCGGCCGACCTGACCGTGGACGACGCGGTCGGCCGGTTCGAGGACCTGCACGCCGGCACGATCACCGAGCTCGGGCTCGACGACCACCTCGGGAAGGTCGTCTGGGAGGGCGACGTGCGCGACGCCTCGGGCACGAAGCACAGCGTCCGCCTCGACGCGGGCACCGGCAAGGTCGTCACGGACGAGGTCGACATCGACGACTGAGGCGCGGGCGCGGGCGCGGGCGTGAGGGCGGGCGCGGGTGCGAGGGCGTCGGTGGTCCGCGGTAGACCTGGGGCATCCGGCCACGCGCCGGCGGACCCGGGAGCGACGATGACCGACCAGACCCCGCGCACGTACCCCCAGGGCGTCCCCAGCTGGATCGACGCCCGACAGCCGGACCCGGATGCAGCCCAGGCCTTCTACGGCGGGCTGTTCGGCTGGGACTTCGAGGAGCGACTCCCGCCGGGGGTGCCGGGCTCCTACCGCATCGTGTCGATCGACGGGCACGAGGTCGGTGCCGTCGCGTCGAGTGACGAGCCGGCCACGTGGCTCACGTACATCGCGGTCGACGACGCCGACGCCGTGGCCCGTCGCGTCACGGAGCTCGGCGGCACCGCTGGTCCCGCCGAGGACGCCGGACCCGGGGGAGCGGCCGGCCGCAGTGTCGACTGCGTCGATCCCCGTGGTGCCGCGTTCGGGCTCTGGCAGGCGCGCGCCCGACTCGGCGCGCAGCACATCAACGCCCCCGGTGGGTGGGTGTTCAGCGACCTCCGTTCGACCGATCCGGAGCAGGCGATCGGGTTCTACGAGCAGCTCTTCGGCTGGCAGGTCTCCGGCATCGAGGAAGGCCCGAGCGCGATGGTCCGCCTGCCCGGGTACGGCGACCACCTCGCGGCGACCTCGGACCCGGACATCCGCGAACGCCAGGTCGGCGCGCCGGAGGGGTTCGCCGACGTCATCGGCGCGCTCGCTCGGCTCGACGCCGGTGCCGACGACTGGCACGTCTCGTTCAGCGTGGCGGACCGCGACGGTGCCGCGGCGCTCGCCGAACGGCTCGGTGGCCGGGTGCTGGACTCGTGGGATGGCTCCTGGACCCGGGCTGCGGAGCTGCAGGACCCGCAGGGTGCGACGTTCCGCGTCACGCAGTTCGCGCCGCAGGACGGCTGAGTCCCGCCACGACGACGTCGATCGACGGTCAGGAGTCCCGTCCCGGGACGCCCCGTCGCAGGACGGCCCGCCTCAGGACGCGGACGGCAACGGCGCGCCGAGGGCTCGGCGCAACGCCAGCCCCGCGACCTGCTCGTCCGTGGTGTCGAGCAGCACCCGGTAGGTCTCGCCGGGCGTGACGAACTCGACGCACACCGCGTCGAAGTCGCACGGTTCGATCCGCCACCCGCGCACGGACTCCATCGGCACCGGCGTCAGGGCGTCCCGCTCGTAGCTGGTCTCGGCGGCGACGCGGTCGTCGAACACCCGGACGCGGCCGAAGGTACCGCGCCAGGTGAGCTGGAGGTCGAGCGTGGGGGAGACAGATTGGTCCGGCACCCGCCGATCGTACCGACGGGTGCCGGACCCTCCTGCACGCCCAAGGCGCGCTGTTTCGCTATCCGGACACTCCGCCCGTCGCCGGTCGAGCCGACGGACGGGGGAGCTGCCGGTGATCAGGCCCGGTGGTCGTCCGACCCGGGGTCCGACCCGGCGTCCGGACCAGCGGACGCATCCGTGGACCCGGTCGAGGAACCGTCCGCCGCTGCGGTCGAGGAGCCGTCCGTGCCGGCGCCGCTCCGACGCACCTGGTTCGCCGGGTCCCGACCGGTCACCGGGTACGGACCCGTGATGCCCGAGCGGAGCGAGGCGATCCGGAGGATGCGGTCGCGCTGCAGGAACCAGCCGAGGATGAGCAGCGGGATCACGATGATGAGCGACGCGATCGTGTACGTGCCGATCGGGTAGTCGATCGCCATGAGCACGATGACGGTCGCGAGGAACACCAGCGTCAGCCAGGACGTGTACGGCGCGCCCGGCAGCTTGAACGACGGCTCCTTCGCGAGCCCCTGCTTCGCCCACGACCGCAGCTTCATCTGGCAGAGGATGATCGTGCCCCAGGCGGTGATGATGCCGAGGCTCGCGATGTTCAGGGCGATCTCGAACGCCTGCCCGGGGACGAACAGGTTGAGGATGACGCCGACCAGCGTGAACGCCGAGGTGAGCAGGATGCCGGCGAACGGCACGCCGCCCTTCGTCATCTTCGTGGTCCACTTCGGCGCGGAGCCGTTCATGCCCATCGAGTGGAGTGCTCGTCCGGTCGAGTAGAGCCCGGCGTTCAGCGACGACAGCGCCGCGGTGAGGACGACGAAGTTCATGATCGAGCCGACGACCTGGCCGACCTGCGGGTTGCCGATCGACGAGAAGAAGGTCACGAAGGGGCTGACGCCGTCCTTGTACGACGTGTACGGCAGGAGCAGCGAGAGCAGGACGACCGACCCGACGTAGAACACCGCGATGCGGAAGACGACCGAGTTGATCGCGCGGGGGATGACCTTCTCGGTGTCCTGCGTCTCGCCGGACGCGGTGCCGACGAGCTCGATCGCGGCGTAGGCGAACACGACGCCCTGCACGACGAGGACCGCCGGGAGCAGGCCGGTCGGGAAGAGGCCGCCGTTGTCCGCCCAGATGCTGAACCCGGTCCGGACCGTCTCGCCGCCCGTCTCGACGGGGAACGCGAACACGAGCCACACGAGCGCGACGATGAGGAAGGCCACCAGGGCGGCGACCTTGATGATCGCGAACCAGAACTCCAGCTCGCCGAAGACCTTCACGGCGACGAGGTTCGCGGCCAGCACGACGACGAGCGCCGCGAGGGCCAGCGCCCACTGCGGGATCGCGCGCGGTCCGGCCCAGTAGTGCAGGTAGAGCGCGACCGCGGTGGTGTCCACGATCGAGGTCATCGCCCAGTTCAGGAAGTACATCCACCCGGCGGCGTACGCGAACTTCTCCCCGAAGAACTCGCGGGCGTACGAGATGAACGACCCGGACGACGGACGGTGCAGCACGAGCTCACCGAGTGCCCGGAGGATGAAGAACGCGAAGATGCCCGCGATGAGGTACACGACCGCCAGGGCCGGCCCCGCGGTGTGCAGGCGACCGCCCGCGCCGAGGAAGAGCCCCGTGCCGATCGCGCCGCCGATGGCGATCATCTGCAGTTGCCGGGGCTTCAGCCCGTGCTGGTAGCCCTCCTGCTCGTGCGAGAAGTCGTTCGCGGGCGCGCGGTCCACGCCGGTGTCGTTCTGCGCTGTCATGCGCGACACGCTACAGGTGCGTCGAACAGGGGTGGCACACAACCATGCGAGTCTCCTGAAAAGTAACGAGCCGGTCACGATCGCGATCCCCGGACCGGTGGGCGACACGCCGTGAACGGGGTACACCGGTGCCGGGATTCCGGCGGACCCGGATTCGCGACGGGGGACAAGCGCGGATAGCCTTGAACGTCCCTTCAGGGGACACCGACGATCAGGACGCGTCCACCGCAGCAGCACAGCGGGGGCCGTACGGTCGGCTGGACCGGGGTCGTCCCGAGTACGACCCCCGCGTGCGTGATCGCTCGCCCTGCGCCGTTGCGCGGGCTCGATGCGATGCCGCCGAACACGGTGCCGGGCGACCCGTCCGCAACCACCGGTACCGCCGTGCGCCGTCCTCGCGCCGCGGTCCCGCGAGGAGCACCGTTGACCATCGCACCACCCCAGGACCGGCGTGCCGTCACGCCGGACCACCCCACCGACGTCCCGGCCGTGCGCGTGCACGGCGCCTACAAGGTCTTCGGCCGCCGACCCGGTGAAGCGGTCCGCCGTCTGGCCGACGGCGCCACCCGTGACGAGGTCCGTGACCTCGGCTCGGCAGCCGTCATCGACGCGTCCTTCGACGTGCGTCCCGGCGAGATCTTCGTCGTCATGGGCCTGTCCGGCTCGGGCAAGTCGACACTCATCCGCATGCTGAACGGCCTGCTGGAGCCGACCGCGGGCAGCGTCGAGATCGGCGGCCGGACGGTCACCAAGGCGACGCCGAAGGAGATCCGCGAGATCCGCCGCACCAGCGTGTCGATGGTCTTCCAGCACTTCGCGCTGCTGCCGCACCGCACGGTGCTCGAGAACGTCGCGTACGGCCTCGAGGTCAACGGCGTCGACAAGGCCACCCGGCTGGCCAAGGCCCGCGAGGTCATCGGCCTGGTCGGACTCGACGTCTGGGCGGACGCCAAGCCCGACGAGCTCTCCGGCGGCATGCAGCAGCGCGTCGGCATCGCCCGCGCCCTCGCCGCGGAGACCGACGTCCTGCTGATGGACGAGGCCTTCAGCGCCCTCGACCCGCTCATCCGCCGCGAGATGCAGGAGCAGCTCGTCGACCTGCAGCAGCGCCTCGGCAAGACGATCGTCTTCATCACGCACGACCTCAACGAGGCGATGTTCCTCGGCGACCGGATCGCCGTGATGCGCGACGGCCGGATCGTGCAGATCGGTTCGCCGGAGGACATCCTCACGGACCCCGCGAACGACTACGTCGCCCAGTTCGTGCAGGACGTCGACCGCGCCCGCGTGCTCACCGCGTCGAGCGTCATGGAGCCCGCACGTGCCGCGGTCCCGCTGACCGTCGGCCCGCGTGGCGCGCTCCGGACCATGCGCGACCTGCAGACGGCCGCGGTCTTCGTGACCGGACGCGGCCGGAAGCTCGAGGGCTGGGTCCGCGACCGGCACGTGATGCGCCAGGTCAAGGCCGGCGACACGAACCTCGACGCCATCGTCAACACCGAGTACGCCCGGGTCGCGCCGGAGACCGCGCTGACCGACCTGTTCGAGCTCGCGGTGGAGTCGCCGCTGCCGATCGCGGTCGTCGACGACGAGGGGCGCCTGCTCGGGGTCGTCCCGCGCGTCACCCTGCTCGCCGCCCTCGGCAACGTGCCGACGGCGACGATGCCCATCCCGGTGCTCGAGCCGGTCACCCGCATCTCCGACTCCGACATGGACTCGACCCTCGCCGAAGGAGACCACGCATGATCACCCCCGGAACCAACTCCTTCGGCGACTTCCACCTGCCCCTCGGCACCTGGGTCGCAGCGATCGTCGACTGGATCACCACCTACCTCTCCGGCTTCTTCGACGTCGTCCGCTACGTGTTCACGTGGATGGACGCGTGGATGGAGTACTTCCTCTCCACGCCGCCGTTCTGGGTGGTCGTCGCGATCCTCGTGGTCCTGGCGTTCGTCGCCAAGGGCTGGAAGCTCGCGCTCGGCGCCGCCGTCGGTCTGCTCTTCATCGTGAGCGTCGGCCAGTGGACGAACGCGATGGACACCCTCGCCCTCGTGATCGTCGCCGCGGGGCTCGCTGTCGTGTTCAGCATCCCGCTCGGCATCTGGGCCGCCCGCTCGGACTCCGCCAGTCGGATCATCCGCCCGGTGCTCGACTTCATGCAGACCACCCCGGCCTTCGTCTACCTGATCCCGGCGCTGCTGCTCTTCCGCGTCGGCGTCGTCCCCGGCATCGTCGCGACGATCGTGTTCGCGATGGCTCCGGGCGTCCGGCTCACCGAGCTCGGCATCCGTGGGGTCCCGAGCGAGGTCGTCGAGGCCGGCGCCGCGTTCGGGTCGAGTCCGTGGCGCATCCTCCGCCAGATCCAGCTGCCGCTCGCGAAGGCCAGCATCATGGCGGGCGTCAACCAGGTCATCATGCTGTCGCTCTCGATGGTCGTCATCGCCGGCATGGTCGGCGCCGGGGGACTCGGCGAGCAGATCGTCGCCTCGCTGAACCGCATCGACGTCGGTCTCGGTGCGGAAGCCGGCCTGTCGGTGGTGGTGCTGGCGATCCTGCTGGACCGCCTGACCGCAGCGCTCGGCGGTGACTCGGGCCGCGCCTCCAGGCTCTTCGGACGTGCGAAGCGGAAGCCCACCGTGACCGCGACGCCGAACGCGGCGACCGCCCAGACCGCCGCCACCACCGAAGCGGTCACCGACCGCCAGACCGTCGACGCGTGAGGAAGGAACAGATCATGAAGCGAACCAAGCGCACCCTCGCGGCCGCCGCACTCGCCGCCGCTACCACCCTCGGCCTGTCCGCGTGCATGCCGCCCGGGTACTACGGCGCCTCCGGCACGCTCGACAACGGCGACCAGAAGTCCATGCACGTCGTCGTCTTCAACGGCTGGGACGAGGACACCGCCGCGAGCTATCTCTGGAAGCACGTCCTCGAGCAGAAGGGCTACGACGTCCAGCTCACGAACTCCGACGTCGCGCCCGCCTACACGGGCCTCGCATCCGGCGACTACGACGTCGTGTTCGACACCTGGCTGCCGAACACGCACAAGGAGTACATGGACACGTACGGCAAGGACCTCACGGACCTCGGCGCGTGGAACGAGCAGGCGTCGCTCGAGCTCGCCGTGCCGGAGTACTCGGACATCGACTCGATCGACGAACTGCAGGCGAAGGCCTCGGACTTCGGCAACAAGATCGTCGGCATCGAGCCCGCAGCCGGCGAGACGAAGGTCGTGCAGGACCAGGTGATCCCGCAGTACGGCCTCGACGGGATGGACTTCATCACGAGTTCGACGCCGGCGATGCTCGCCGACCTCAAGGCCGCGATCGCGAAGAAGGAGGACGTCGTCGTGACGCTGTGGCGTCCGCACTGGGCGTACGACGCCTTCCCGATCAAGGACCTGGAGGACCCGAAGGGCGCCCTCGGCAAGAACGAGGAGATCCACACCATCGCCAAGAAGGACTTCGCCGACGAGTTCCCGCAGGCGTCGAAGTGGATGGAGGACTTCGAGATGGACTCCGACACGCTCTACTCACTCGAGAACGCGCTCGTGAACAGCGGTGCGAAGACGAGCGAGTACCCGGCGATCACCGCGAAGTGGGCGTCCGAGCACCAGGACTACGTGGACTCGCTCACCTCGACGAAGTAGCAGCAGCCCCTGCCAGGAGGCGCGGTGCCGGTCCGGCGCCGCGCCTCCTGGCATGTGGGTGGTCGCGTTCCTGAACGACGTCCGTCGTCCACCGCTTCGATGGAGGGATGGACATCCTCCTCCGGCTCCTCGTCGCGATTGGCGTCGCGCTGCTCGTCACTGCCGCCGCCGCGCTCGTCCTGCACCTCGTCTTCCGCGCACTCGCGCGGCGGGAACGCTGGGCGGCCGTGCTCTCCCGACGCATGAAGCACCCGTTCCGCACCGAACTGCTCGTCGTGCTCCTCTGGGTCGCGTTCGTCACGAGCGTCCCGAACCGGCCGGACGCCTTCCCGTGGCGCGCGCCGGTGTCGCACGGCTTCCTCATCGCCACGATCGCTGCGGGCACCTGGCTGGCGTGCCAGATCGCGATCTTCCTCGAGGACCTCGGCCTGCACCGCTTCCGCATCGACGTCCCGGACAACCGGCAGGCCCGCCGCATCCGCACGCAGGTCCTCGTGATCCGCCGGCTGACCGTCGCGGTCCTCGTGATCATCGGCATCGGCGCGATCCTGCTGACCTTCCCGGGGGTCGAGGCAGCCGGGGCGAGCGTGCTCGCGTCGGCGGGGCTCATCTCCGTCATCGCCGGCCTCGCGGCGCAGTCGACGCTGGGCAACGTCTTCGCCGGCATGCAGCTCGCGTTCTCCGGGTCGATCCGTGTCGACGACGTCGTCGTGGTCGAGCAGCAGTGGGGGCGGATCGAGGAGATCACTCTCACCTACGTCGTCGTGCACCTGTGGGACGACCGGCGATTCGTGCTGCCGTCGACGTACTTCACGAGCACGCCGTTCGAGAACTGGACCCGGACCAACAGCGAGATGCTCGGGGCCGTCGAGCTCGACCTCGACTGGCGGGTCCGGCCGGGGGAGATGCGCGCCGAGCTCGACCGGATCCTCGACCGCACCGAGCTCTGGGACCGCCGGGTGAAGGTCCTGCAGGTCACCGACGCCGTGCAGGGGTCTGTGCGTGTCCGGGTCCTCGCGACCTCGCACGACGCGCCGTCCCTGTTCGACCTGCGCTGCTACATCCGCGAGGAGCTCGTCGACTGGATCCAGCGGACCCACCCCGACGCGCTGCCGGTCCAGCGGGTGCTCATGGTGGACGAGGTCGCGGCGCCGCGACGGCGCGCGGCGTCGACCGCGTCGGAGTCCGCGCTGTTCACGCCGGACCAGGACGACCGTGCGGCGCTCTTCACGGGGCCGATCCAGACCTCGGACATCCCGCGGTCGGAGCGCTGACCGGCCGGCCCGGAAGCTGACGGACGGGAGGGACGGTGCCAGCTGGCACCGTCCCTCCCGTCCGTCACCGGGTCGCGTCCCGTCACCGGGTCGCGTCGCGGTCTACGGCTGCTTGGCCTTGACGGCGCGGTCGTCCTCGACGACCGTGCCGATCGCCACGAGCGTCGTCGCGATCCACGCCACCCACGTCAGCGCGAGGCGCCAGTCACGCGGGCCCTGCCGCGTGGTCTGCAGCACGCTGTAGCCGCTGATGATCGAACTCCACACCGCACCGCTGAACATGAACTTCCGCACGGGTTCCTCCTGTCGTCGTCCCGTCAACGCTACCGGCCAGTACATTGGAGCGCCGCCGGACGCCCTGCCCGGCGCACTCGTGGAGGAGTCGTCGTGCGCCAGGCCGTCATCGGGGGAGTCCTGCTCGTGGTGGGCGCGGTGTGCGTCGCCCTCGGGCTGCTCCCACTGTCCGACCTCGCCGAGCTCGCCGACCGGGTCGTCCCGGTGCTGGCCTTCGTGCTCGGACTCACCGTCGTCGCCGAACTCGCGGCGGACGCCGGGGTCTTCGACCGGCTCGCCGACGTCGCCGCACGGGTCGGGGGCGGTCGGACGATCGGGCTCTGGGGCGCCGTGGTCGTGCTCGCGGTCCTCTGCACCGTGTTCCTGTCGATCGACACCACGGCCGTGCTCCTCACCCCGATCGTCATCACGCTCGCCCGGCGGGTCGGATTGCCGCCGATGCCGTTCGCGCTGACGACCGTGTGGCTCGCGAACACGGCGTCGCTGCTGCTGCCGGTGTCGAACCTGACGAACCTGCTCGCCGTCGACCGCATCGGGCTCGACGGGCCGATCCCGTTCGCCGGGCTCATGGTGTGGGCCGCCCTCGCCGGCGTGGTGGTCCCGTGCGCCGTGCTCCTCGTGGTGTTCCGCGGCAAGCTCTTCGGCCGGTACACGCCGGTCTCTGTCCGGGCGGCGACCGACCCGGTGTTCTTCTGGTCGGCGTCGGCGGTGCTCGTCGCGCTGGTGATCGCCCTGACCGCCGGCGTCACGGTGTGGATCGCCGCGATCGCCGCGGCGGTCGTGCTGGTGGTCGTCGCGGCCTTCCGGGCGCCGTCGGAGCTCAAGCCGTCGCGCGTGCCGTGGTCGACGCTCGTCTTCGCGGCCGGGTTGTTCGTGGTCGTCGAGACGCTGCACACGACCGGCATCACCGACCCGATCGTGGCTGCGCTCTCCGGTGGCACCGGGACGGGGTCGCTCCTGGTGCTCGGCGGCGCCGGCGCGCTGGCGGCGAACGCGATCGACAACCTGCCCGCCTACCTGGTGCTCGAGCCGGCCGCCGGGCACGAGGCCCTGCGCTACGCGGCGCTCCTCGTCGGGGTGAACGCCGGCTGCCTCATCACGCCGTGGGCCTCGCTCGCGACGCTGCTGTGGCACGCACGACTGTCGTCCGAGGGCGTCCACCTGTCGTGGGGGCGGTACATGGCGCTCGGGTGCATCGTGGCACCGCTCACCGTCGTCGCCGGGGTCCTCGCGCTGCGGCTCTAGAGCCAGTCCTTCGCCTTGAAGACCCGGTACAGCGTCAGCGATGAGGCGATGATGAGCCCGAGGGAGAAGTAGAGCCCGCTCCACTCGCCCATTCCCGGGAACTTCAGGTTCTGGCCGAAGAACCCCGTGATCGCCGTCGGGATCGCGATGATCGCCGCCCAGCTCGTCACCTTCTTCATGACCGTGTTCTGCCGGTTCGACGCCAGGTTGAGGTTCGTGTCGAGGACGCTCGACACCGCGTCACGGAGCTGGTCGACGGAGTCGGTGATCGACACGAGGTGGTCCTCGACGTCGCGGAAGTAGGGGCGGATGCCGTCCGAGATCGTCTCGGCGTCCCCGTGCAGCAACGAGGCGACGCTGTCCCGCGTGGGGACCACCTGACGGCGCAGGACGCCCAGGGCCTTGCGGAGGCGGAACGATCGCCGCTGGATCTGCTTCTCACGCGGGGTGCCGTGTTCGAAGAGGTCCTCCTCGAGCGCGTCGATCCGGCGCTCGATGTCCTCGACCGTGTTCGTGGCGTGGTCCGTGACGGCGTCGAGCAGGCCCCACATCAACCACGGGACGCCGTGGTCGGCGATGTCCGTGGTCGCGTCGAGCCGGCGCTCCATGGCCCCGGTGTCGACGTCGCTGCCGTGGATCGTGACGAGGGCGTGCTCGGTCACGAAGGCCTTCACCTCGTGCGTGGTGAGGTCCCCGGCGTGGTCGAGGCCGCCCACGTCGTAGACGACCAGGAAGAGGCTGTCGCGGTACCGATCGAGCTTCGGGCGCTGGCCGCGCTCGACGGCGTCCTCGACCGCGAGCGCGTGGATGCCGAGCTCGGCCTCGACGTGCTCGAGGTCGGACGGCTCGGGGTCGGTGTAGTCGACCCACACGAAGGTGCCGTCCTCGGCGATGAGCTCGGAGATCCGGTCGACCGGGAAGTCCCGTTCCGCCGCGGTGCCGTTCCGCCACGCCCGTGTCATGACCATGGGGTCGAGCCTAGTGAGACGGCCGACCCCGGGACTCCAGGGTCGGCCGTGCAGGCGGTACGGGCTCTCAGTACGCCGAGACGAGCTTCCCGTCCTCGACCTTCAGGTAGACGTCCACGTCGAACGTGTCCTCGCTCTTCTGCGCGTCGCCGAAGTAGTCCGTGTACGAGTACCCGATCCTGCCGTCCGCGGTGCTCGTCACCTCGACGAGTCCGCCCCCGGAGGACTGCACCTCGAGATCCGGCTTCGACCGGACGTCGTACTGCACCGCGCCGTCCGCGTCGTACGGGCCGTACCAGGGGCAGCCGTCCGCGTAGCTGATGTCGGTCTTCGCCGCGCAGTCGTCGATGAGGTCCGACACGTACTGCTCGGCATCGGTCTCGAGCTGCTTCGTGGGCTTCGCCTCGAAGTCGGCGTACGGCGAGCTCGACGAGCCCACGCGGAGCGTCTCGGTGCCGCCGGTGAAGTACTCCGTGCCGCCGACCTCGACCTGGTAGCTGCCGGGGTAGGCGAGTGACGTGAAGGCGCCGTTCTCGATCTCGCCCACCTTCTTGCCGCCGACCGTCACGTCGGCGCCCTCGAGGACCGTTCCGGCCGTGATGGTCACACGGTCCGTGAGCGGCTCCGTGACGCGCCACTCGTCCTTCACGAGGAACGACGTGCCGGTGCGCTCGAGGACGATCTGGCCGGAGCGCTGCGCGTCGCCCTGCCGGAAGGTGACGTTCGCGTACGCGGTGTCCCCGCTGGTCGACACCCGGCCGACGCGGACGTCGGTGGGACGGTCCTTCGCGCTCTGCAGCACGGCGGAGTCGAGCATCGAGGCGTCGCCGGTCACCTCGCTCAGGCTCGCCGCGGTGTCCGCGTCGCCCTGGGCGATCGCGTCGACGTACGACCGGGCCGTGGGTCCGGGGCCCCAGACGGTGGTGCGGAGCACGCCCGTGGTGATCGCTCCCGCCACGACGACCACGACGACCGCGCCGCCCGCGACGAGGGAGCGCACGAGGACCTTCTTCGCGCGCGGGGACATCGGCGCGGGGGCGGGGGCGCCCTGGCCGACGAAGGGCTGGCTCGGGTGCGGCTGGCCGACCGGCGCACCGGGCTCGACGGGCTGGTCCGGCTGCGACGGGTCTGCCGTGGCCGCCGGGGCCGCCGCATCGTCGGGCACCGCCCACACCGGAGCCGCACCGTCGGCCGCCGAGCCGGTCGCCCCCGTGGCGGGAGCGACGGGTGCCCTGGGCACGCTAGCGCCGGCGGACCCGTCGAGCGGAACGGTCGGCCGAGCCGGCACCGGGTCGGTCCCGACCACGCGCGCCGTCCGCAGCAGCACACCGCCGCCGAGGCGGGGGAGCAGCACGGGTGCGACGTACCGGGCGACGACCTCGACGGCCCCGCCCCAGAGCGCGAAGACGACGGGCGTCCACGGGGTCACACCGACCGAGCCGGACCCGCCGACCGCACTCGAACCGGTCACCTGGTAGGACACCACGCCGGTGCCGAGCACGAACAGCACGAGTCCGGCGACGAACCAGACCACGGGCGTCGCGACCCAGTCGAGCGTCGTGCGGACCCGGTCGTTCCGGCGCACCGCGAGCGCCAGACCGGCCGCGAACGAGCTCACGACGACGAGCAGGACGACGAGCCAGGTCCAGCCACCGGCGCCCGCGAACACCGAGGCGTCGCTCCCGGCGGCACCGAGTCCGGAGGTGCCGACCCCGCCGAGGAAGCCGAGCGCGGTCAGGGCGACGGCCGTGTTGCCGAGCAGCAGCGGCAGGGCGGCGCCCCACGACGGCTGCGCGACGAGCGCCACGACGACGAGCACGAGGGCGAGCAGGACGAGGAGCCCGCCGAGCTGCCACGCGGCGACCCGCAGGGCACCGAGTGCCCGGGCGACGGAGGTGCTCCGGCCGACGAGGAGCGACGGACGGGCGAGCAGCACCGCGAGGGTGCCGATCACGAACGACCCGAGCACGCTGCCGATCCCCACGGCGTGCACGGGGTCGATCTGCACCCCGGAGACGGCGGGGAACCGGATGGCGAGCACGAGGCCGGCGAGCGTGGTGACCGCGGTGGTCACGAGCCCTGCGACGACCGCCGTGACGACGAGCTGCGGGAGCGCGAGGACCCGGCTCCGGATGCGGCGCGTGAGCACGACCGCGAGCACGACCTGCGCCGCGAGCACCAGCACGGGCACGACGCCGACCGACCCCGACCCGGAACCGAGCAGCAGGATCGAACCGGAGCCGTGCAGCCGCCCGAGGTCCGCGAGGGCGACGAGCTGCGCCGGGGACCCCAGCAGCACGCTCACCCCCGACAGGAGCGACTGGACGTCGGGTGCCCCGGCCGACCCGAGGTCGGAGCCGCCGGTGCCGAGGCCCGAGGACGAGCCCGTGGACACCGGACCGGAACCGGCGGCGGCCACGGCGACCGTCAGGAACAGCGAGATCGCCGCGACGATGTACGCCGCGACCCACCCGCCGACGGCCGCGACGACGGCGGCGACCCAGTCGCGACCGGGGACGGCGCGGAGCAGGCGACCGAGCGGGTCGCGGCCGGCGCAGCTGACGGGGGCCCGGGCGGAACGGGCGGGACGGGCGACTGATCGCTCACGACGGTTGGGTCCTCTCTCGTCGAGAGGGCGGTGACGACCCCGTGCGTCACCTGCGTGTCCCCCCGACACGATGGACGCAGCGTACCGGAAGCCGTCGATCCGCCGTGAATCCGCTGTCGGCACGCTGGTAACTTCGGCACCGAACCCGGCGTTCGTGCCGGGCGGAACGGAGACCCCAGCACCCCATGGCAGCACCCCGCACCGAACAGACCCGCTACGCCTTCGTCGTCGCCTCGAACCGCCTGCCGGTCGACCGCATCGTCGACGAGGACGGCAACGAGGGCTGGCGGCACTCGCCCGGCGGCCTCGTCACCGCACTCGAACCGGTGATGCGCGCGAACGACGGTGCCTGGGTCGGCTGGGTCGGCCAGCCCGACGTCGAGGTCGCCCCGTTCGACAACGAGGGCATCCACATCGTGCCCGTCCCGCTGAGCAACGACGACGTCGAGGAGTACTACGAGGGGTTCAGCAACGACACCCTCTGGCCGCTCTACCACGACGTCATCGAGCACCCGAGCTACCACCGCGATTGGTGGAACGCGTACAAGCGCGTGAACCAGCGCTTCGCCGAGCAGATCGCCGAGATCGTCGAGCAGGACGGCATCGTCTGGGTGCAGGACTACCAGCTGCAGCTCGTCCCCGCGCTCCTCCGCGAGCTCCGCCCGGACCTGACGATCGGCTTCTTCAACCACATCCCGTTCCCGCCCGTCGGCATCTACGCCCAGCTCCCGTGGCGCGCACAGATCCTCGACGGCCTGCTCGGGGCGGACGTGATCGGCTTCCAGCGGCACGACGACGCGAGCGACTTCCTCCGGGCGGTCCGGCACATCAAGGGCTACACGACCAAGGGGCAGACGATCGACGTCCCCGTCGACGACCCGGACGCACCGCGCAGCCGCAAGGGCATCACGGTGCGGCACGTCGAGGCCCGGCACTTCCCGATCTCCATCGACGCCGCCGGCTTCGAGGAGATCGCGCACCGGCCCGAGGTGCAGGAGCGCGCCCGAGAGATCCGCGCGAGCCTCGGCAACCCGAAGACCGTGCTGCTCGGTGTCGACCGCCTCGACTACACGAAGGGCATCCGCCACCGGATCAAGGCCTTCGGCGAACTCGTCGAGGACGGCCGCATCGCGGTCGAGGACGCCACCCTCGTGCAGGTCGCCAGCCCGAGCCGCGAGCGCGTCGACACGTACGCCACGCTCCGCGACGAGATCGAGCTCACGGTCGGCCGCATCAACGGCGACCTCGGCGTGATCGGACACCAGCCGATCGCCTACCTGCACCACGGCTACCCGCGCGAGGAGATGGTGGCGCTCTACCTCGCCGCCGACATCATGCTCGTCACGGCCCTCCGCGACGGCATGAACCTCGTCGCGAAGGAGTACGTCGCGGCCCGGTTCGACAACGACGGCGTCCTCATCCTGTCCGAGTTCGCCGGTGCCGCCGACGAACTGAAGCAGGCCGTCATCGTCAACCCGCACGACATCGGCGCGCTGAAGGACTCGATCCAGCGCGCGATCGAGATGCCCCGACGCGAACGCTCGACCCGCATGCGGGCCCTCCGCAAGCGCGTCCGCGACAACGACGTGGCGCGCTGGTCGCGCTCGTTCCTCGAGGCGCTCGACCGCCACGCCCCGAAGAACGCGCAGATCGACCCCTCCGCGGCGGACCCGAAGGACCAGCACCGCGAGGCACAGACGGACAACATGTCGATCTTCGACCAGGACGCCCAGACGGCGCGTGCTGCCGAGGACACCCGGGAGGCGCGTGATGCCTGAGACGACCACCGACCAGACCGCCGTCGACCGGGCCCTCGAGACGCTCGCGGCTGCGCCGCGACTCATCGTCGCCCTCGACTTCGACGGCACGCTCGCGCCGTTCGCCGACGACCCCTCGCAGGTCGGCGCGCTGCCCGGCTCGTGGGCGGCCGTCCTCACCCTGCACCGGGCGAAGGACACCGAGGTCGTCCTGGTCTCCGGGCGTCCGCTGGACAGCCTCGCCGCGGTGACGCACGCCCCCGCCGAGATGGCCCTCGTCGGGTCGCACGGCGTCGAGTGGCGCGTCGACGGGCACGACGAAGCGGCCCTCACCGACGACGAGCAGGCCCGCGTGGCCCGGATCGGCACGGCGCTCGACGCGGTCGGGGAGCGGTTCCCGGGCGTGGTCATCGAGCACAAGCCGGCCGGCCACGGCGTGCACACCCGCCGGGTGAGCGCCGAGGTCGCGGCCGAGGCGAACGCCGCCGCGAGTGCCGCCGCGCACGAGGCCGACCCGGACGTCCTCGAACGCGGGGGCAAGGACATCCTCGAGTTCGCCGTCCGGCACGTCACCAAGGGTGACGCGATCGCCAGGCTGCGCGACCTGCACGGCGCCGACGCGGTGTTCTTCGCCGGCGACGACGTCACCGACGAGGACGCCTTCCGGGTGCTCCGCGACGGCGACGTCGGCGTGAAGGTGGGGGAGGGCGACACGCTCGCCGGCTACCGGGTCGCCGACCCCGCGGCGCTCACCGACGTGCTGAAGCAGCTCGCCCGGATCCGCGCCACGCGCTGACCCGCAGCGACCCGGCGGACCCGCGCCGCGCCTCCTGGACCGCCCGTCACCCATGCGGATGCATGGAGTTGTCGGCTTGGTATCCCAACTGCGCCTAGACTCACCCCATGCCTGATATCGACGTCAAGCCGCGCAGCCGGGTCGTCACCGACGGGATCGAAGCAACCACCTCGCGTGGCATGCTGCGTGCCGTCGGGATGGGGGACGAGGACTGGGAGAAGCCGCAGATCGGCATCGCCTCCTCGTGGAACGAGATCACCCCGTGCAACCTCTCCCTCGACCGCCTCGCGCAGGGGGCGAAGGAGGGCGTCCACTCCGGCGGCGGGTACCCGCTCCAGTTCGGCACCATCTCCGTCTCCGACGGCATCTCGATGGGCCACGAGGGCATGCACTTCTCCCTCGTCTCGCGTGAGGTCATCGCCGACAGCGTCGAGACCGTCGTGAACGCCGAGCGACTGGACGGCACCGTCCTGCTCGCCGGGTGCGACAAGTCCCTGCCAGGCATGCTCATGGCGGCCGCGCGCCTGGACCTCGCGAGCGTCTTCCTCTACGCGGGCTCGGTCATGCCGGGCTACGTGAAGCAGGCCGACGGCTCCTTCAAGGAGGTCACGATCATCGACTCCTTCGAGGGCGTCGGCGCGTGCAAGGCCGGCACCATGTCGGAAGAGGAACTCAAGAAGATCGAGTGTGCGATCGTCCCGGGCGAGGGCGCCTGCGGCGGCATGTACACCGCGAACACCATGGCGTCGGTCGCCGAGGCCCTCGGCATGTCGCTCCCCGGCTCGGCAGCGCCGCCCAGCGCCGACCGTCGTCGTGACTACTACGCGCACCGCTCCGGCGAGGCCGTGGTCAACATGCTCCGCCTGGGCCTCACCGCCCGCCAGATCCTCACGAAGGAGGCGTTCGAGAACGCCATCGCCGTCGCCATGGCACTCGGAGGCTCCACGAACGTCGTCCTCCACCTCCTCGCGATCGCGCACGAGGCCGAGGTCGAGCTCTCCCTCGACGACTTCAACCGCATCGGCTCGAAGGTCCCGCACCTCGCCGACATGAAGCCGTTCGGCAAGTACGTCATGGTCGACGTGGACCGCAACGGCGGCATCCCGGTGATCATGAAGGCGCTGCTCGACGCCGGCCTGCTGCACGGCGACGTCATGACCGTCACCGGCAAGACCCTCGCCGAGAACCTGGCCGAGATCGACCCGCCGGAGCTCGACGGCGAGGTGTTCCGGACGCTCGACAACCCGATCCACGCCACCGGTGGCCTGACGATCCTGCAGGGCTCCTTCGCGCCGGAGGGCGCCGTGGTGAAGACGGCCGGCTTCGACGCCGAGGTCTTCGAGGGCCCCGCGCGGGTGTTCGACCGCGAGCGCGCCGCCATGGACGCCCTCACCGAGGGGAAGATCCAGAAGGGCGACGTCGTCGTCATCCGGTACGAGGGTCCCAAGGGCGGCCCGGGCATGCGCGAGATGCTCGCCATCACGGCGGCCATCAAGGGCGCTGGACTCGGCAAGGATGTACTACTGTTGACGGACGGACGATTCTCAGGCGGCACAACCGGCCTGTGCATCGGCCACATCGCACCGGAAGCGGTGGACGCAGGTCCAGTCGCATTCGTGCGCGATGGCGACCGCATCCGTGTCGACATCGCGGCTCGCTCGCTCGACCTACTGGTCGACGAAGCCGAGCTGGAAGCCCGCCGAGAAGGCTGGGCCCCGCTGCCCCCGCGCTACACCCGCGGAGTCCTCGCGAAGTTCGCGAAGCTCGTCCAGTCCGCCGCCAAGGGCGCGGTCACGGGCTAGCGTCGACACACGCACCATCGCCATCACTCCAGGCAAGGAACACCTCATGCCCACGGAAGCCACTCCGCTGTCCGCGGCCGCCGGTGCACGCCGGACGCCGGAGATCCTGACCGGCTCGGGAGCCGTCCTCCGGACGCTCGAGCACCTCGGGATCACCGACGTCTTCGGCCTGCCGGGCGGTGCGATCATCCCGTTCTACGACGAGCTCATGGCGTCGCAGACGATCCGCCACGTCCTCGTCCGCCACGAGCAGGGCGCCGGCCACGCCGCCGAGGGCTACGCCTCGGCGTCCGGCAAGGTCGGCGTCGCCATCGCGACCTCGGGCCCCGGCGCGACGAACCTCGTCACCGCGATCGCCGACGCCTACATGGACTCGGTGCCGTTCATCGCGATCACCGGCCAGGTCTTCTCGACCCTGATGGGGACGGACGCCTTCCAAGAAGCGGACATCGTCGGCATCACGATGCCGATCACGAAGCACTCGTTCCTCGTGACCGACCCGGCCGACGTGCCGGCGACCCTCGCCGCGGCGCACCTCATCGCGACGACCGGACGCCCCGGCCCCGTGCTGGTCGACATCACGAAGGACGCCCAGCAGAAGTCGGCGCCGTACGTCTGGCCGCCGAAGATCGACCTGCCCGGCTACCGTCCGGTCACCAAGGCGCACGGCAAGCAGATCACCGCGGCCGCGCAGCTCCTCGCCGAGTCCGAGCGCCCGGTGCTCTACGTCGGCGGCGGCGTGATCCGCTCCCGGGCGACCGCCGAGCTGCTCCGCTTCGCCGAGGCCACCGGTGCGCCGGTGGTCACGACGCTGATGGCACGGGGCGCCTTCCCCGACTCGCACCCGCAGCACCTCGGCATGCCCGGCATGCACGGCACCGTCCCGGCGGTGCTCGGCCTGCAGGACAGCGACCTCATCATCGCGCTCGGCGCCCGCTTCGACGACCGCGTGACCGGCAAGGCCGACGAGTTCGCGCCGAACGCCAAGGTCGTGCACGTCGACATCGACCCGGCCGAGATCTCGAAGATCCGCTTCGCCGACGTCCCGATCGTGGGCGACGCGAAAGAGGTCCTGGTCGACCTGCTCGACGCGTGGGGCGGCATCCCGACCGACCAGCGTGCGAGCACCGCCGAGTGGTGGGCGAAGCTCGAGCAGCTCAAGGTCGACTTCCCGCTCGGCTACGCGGAGCCGACGGACGGACTGCTCGCGCCGCAGGCCATCATCAAGCGCATCGGCGAGCTGAGCGGCCCCGAGGCGATCTACGCCTCCGGCGTCGGGCAGCACCAGATGTGGTCGGCGCAGTTCATCAAGTACGAGCGTCCGAACGCCTGGCTGAACTCCGGCGGCGCGGGCACGATGGGCTACTCCGTCCCCGCCGCGATGGGTGCGAAGGTCGCCGAGCCGGACCGCGTGGTCTGGGCGATCGACGGCGACGGCTGCTTCCAGATGACCAACCAGGAGCTCGCGACCTGCGTCATCAACGACATCCCGATCAAGGTCGCGATCATCAACAACTCGTCGCTCGGCATGGTGCGGCAGTGGCAGACGCTGTTCTACGACGGCCGCCACTCGTTCACCGACCTCGAGACCGGCCACGACTCGCGCCGCGTGCCCGACTTCGTGAAGCTGGCGGACGCGTACGGTGCCCTCGGCATCCGCGTCGAGAAGGCGGACGAGGTCGACGCCGCCATCCAGCTCGCCCTCGAGACCAACGACCGCCCCGTGGTGATCGACTTCGTCGTGAGCCGCGACTCGATGGTCTGGCCGATGGTCCCGCAGGGAGTCAGCAACTCGTCCATCGAGTACGCCCAGGCCCTCGCCCCCACCTGGGACGACGAGGACGCCGACATGACGGGGGAAACCGCATGAGCCACGTCCTCTCCCTCCTCGTCGAGGACAAGCCGGGTCTGCTGACCCGCGTCGCCGGGCTGTTCGCGCGCCGTGGGTTCAACATCGAGTCCCTCGCGGTCGGCAACACCGAGGTCGACGGCCTCAGCCGGATCACGGTCGTCGTCGACGTCGAGGACCTCCCGCTCGAGCAGGTGACGAAGCAGCTCAACAAGCTGGTCAACGTCATCAAGATCGTCGAGCTGGACTTCTCCCAGTCCGTCCAGCGCGAGCACATGCTCGTGAAGGTGCGGGTGGACAACCAGACGCGCTCGGCCGTGCTCGAGGCAGTGAACCTGTTCCGTGCGCAGGTCGTCGACGTCGCGAACGACTCGCTCATCGTCGAGGTGACCGGCGACCCCGGCAAGATCCAGGCGATCCTCCGCGTGCTCGAGCCCTACGGCATCAAGGAGCTCGCCCGTGCGGGCCTCCTCGGCATGGGCCGTGGGCCCAAGAGCATCACCGACCGGGTGCGCTGACCGCGACCCGTGACGGACTGGAGGCGCGGGTCGCCACCCGCACCGCGCCTCCAGGCCGTCTCCTCCCGACTCACCGCAACCAACGCTTCCCGAACCGACCACAGGAGAACCACCACCGTGACTGACATCGTGTACGACGCCGACGCCGACCTGACGCTCATCCAGGGCAAGAAGGTCGCCGTCATCGGGTACGGCTCGCAGGGCCACGCCCACGCCCTCAACCTCCGCGACAGCGGCGTCGAGGTCAAGATCGGCCTGCAGGAGGGCTCGAAGAGCCGCCAGAAGGCGGAAGAAGCCGGCTTCGAGGTCCTCACCCCGGCCGACGCCACGGCCTGGGCGGACGTCGTCGTCATCCTCGCGCCGGACCAGGTCCAGCGCATCGTCTACAAGGACGACATCGAGCCCAACCTCAAGCCGGGCGCCACGCTCGTCTTCGGCCACGGCTTCAACATCCGCTTCGGCTACATCCAGGCGCCGGAGGGCGTCGACGTGTCGCTCGTCGCCCCCAAGGGCCCGGGGCACACCGTGCGCCGCGAGTACGAGGCCGGCCGTGGCGTCCCCGTGATCGTCGCCGTCGAGGTCGACGCGTCCGGCTCCGCCTGGGACCTCGCGTGGTCGTACTCGAAGGCCATCGGCGGCCTCCGCTCCGGCGGCATCAAGACGACCTTCACCGAGGAGACCGAGACCGACCTGTTCGGCGAGCAGGCCGTCCTGTGCGGTGGCACCTCGCAGCTCATCCAGTACGGCTTCGAGACCCTGGTCGAGGCCGGCTACCAGCCGCAGATCGCCTACTTCGAGGTCCTGCACGAGCTCAAGCTCATCGTCGACCTCATCTGGGAGGGCGGCCTCACGAAGCAGCGCTGGTCGATCTCCGACACGGCCGAGTTCGGTGACTACGTCTCCGGCCCGCGCGTGATCTCGCCCGAGGTCAAGGAGAACATGAAGGCCGTCCTCGCGGACATCCAGAACGGTGCCTTCGCGAAGCGCTTCATCGACGACCAGGACGCCGGCGCGCCGGAGTTCAAGGCACTCCGCGCCAAGGGCGAGGGCCACCCGATCGAGGCGACCGGTCGCGAGCTGCGCGCCCTCTTCGCGTGGAAGTCGAACGACGCCGACTACGTGGACGGTTCCGCCGCGCGGTAGTCTTCGCAACACCACTCGACGACGAGGCGGCGGTGCACCCGCACCGCCGCCTCGCGATGTGACCCGAACGTTATGCAGCACTTCACCACCAGCCCCGACGCCGCCCACCGGCGTCCCCTCGGCGTTCCCGGGGACGTTTCGCGACGACCGTCGTCCGGCCCGGACATGGGCGGTCCTCAGGTCGTCGTCCAGCATGGGAGGATCGTCGGATGGCGGTGACGAAGCGAGCGGTCCACATCGGCGCCGGCAAGATCGGACGCGGGTTCGTGGGGCAGTTCCTGGTCGCGAGCGGCTACGAGCTCACCTTCGTGGACGTCGACGACCGCGTCGTCTCGGCACTGAACGAAGCCGGCCGGTTCGTCGTGCACGAGGTCGGCGAGATGCCGGTCGAGCACCTCGTCTACGGGTTCACGGCACTCAGCAGCAAGACCGACCGCGAGCAGGTCGTCCGGGCCATCGCCGAGGCCGACGTCGTCACGACCGCGGTCGGCGCCCGCACCCTCCCGCTCGTCGCCCCCGTCATCGCCGAGGGGCTGGCGGCCCGGCCGCTCGACCGTGGCGACGTCACGATCGTGGCGTGCGAGAACGCCTTCAACGCGACGGACTCCCTGCACGCCAGCATCCGTCGTGCCCCCATCCTCGAGGACCGCGACATCGCCGCCGTCTTCGCGAACTGCGCCATCGACCGCATCGTCCCCGACCAGTCCGGGGTGCTCGGCCAGTCCGGCGGCCTCGACGTCGTGCTCGAGCCGTTCTACGAGTGGGTCATCGAGCGCACGCCCTTCGCCGACTCCGACGCCGAGCCGCCCGCGATCGACGGCGTGACCTGGGTCGACGACCTGCAGCCGTTCGTCGAGCGCAAGCTCTACACGGTGAACACCGCGCACGCGACGGCCGCCTACCACGGCTACGTCCGGGGCATCCGCCTCATCCGCGAGGCCCTCGAGGACGAGGCCGTCCGCGCCGAGGTCGACGGCGTCCTCGCCGAGACCACCGCGCTCCTCGTCGCCAAGCACGGCTTCGACCCGGAGGAGCACGCGCGCTACGTCGCCGCGAACCTCTCCCGCATCGCGAACCCGCACCTCCCGGACACGACCGTCCGCGTCGGACGCAACCCGCTCCGGAAGCTCGGCCGCCGCGAGCGCTTCGTCGGCCCGGCCGCGCAGCTCGCCGAACGCGGGCTCCCCGTCGACCACCTGCTCGGCGCCGTGCGCGTCGCGCTCGACTTCGACGACGAGAACGACCCCGAGTCGATCGAGCTGCACGCGCTGCTCCGCTCGGGTGCGACGGCACACGCCCTCACCGAGATCCTCACCGGCCTGATGGAGAGCCACCCGCTGTTCCCCGCGGTGCGCGAGGTCGTCGCCGAGGTCCTCGAGACCCAGCCCGCCGACGTCTGACCGGCGGCCGCACCGGTCGTCCGTGGTCGAGCCGGAGCGGCACGCCTCGTAGAATCGAGGCATGACCACGGCAGCATCCCCGCCCGACGGCTCGGTCGACCACGACGACGACGCCCTCAGCTGGGGCGACGCCGACGACGCGACCCACGTCGACGCGGCGCACAACCCGGTCACCGTCAAGGAACGCTCCGGCCGTGACCCCGAGGCCCCCGAGACCTCCGGCGCGCTCATCGGGTTCGGCGTCTTCGGTGGCCTGTACCTGCTCTACACGGTGGCCTGGCTGCTCACGGCCTCGACCTCGTACGTCTCGGACGTCGACACCGTGCTGACCGTCTTCGTCGAGGTCCTCCGGTTCCTGTCGATCGTCGCACCCGCGCTGTGGTTCACCGTCGTGCTCTGGGCCGGCCGTGGACAGCGCACGCGGAGCCGGCTGCTGTGGATGCTGCTCGGCGCCCTCGTCCTCTTCCCGTGGCCGTTCCTCATGACGCGGAGCTTCGGGTGACCGCCGCGACGCCGACCGTCCGCCGGTCGTCCCGGGCGTTCGTCGGCAAGGTCGTCGTCTGGCTCGTGTTCGCCCTGCTGTTCGCGTACATGACCGTGCAGAGCGTCGGCAACCTCGTGACCGTCTCGCAGTCCGTCCGCGCGTTCAACGCGTTCCTCGGTACGACGTCCGGCGGCGACTCGCTGGCCCGCAGCACCCCGTGGGTGTGGCTCGTCCTGGACATCGCGATCGCGCCGATCGCGTTCGTCGTCGCGCTGTGGGTGAGCCGTCGCGCGCGGCTCGCGGTGACGATCGGCGTCTTCGTCCTCGCGTTCGCCGCCGCCGGCGCGCTGTGGCTCGATCTGCAGCTCTTCGTGCCGCGGCTGCTGGATTTCTGACGGTCCGTCCGACGGCCAGGAGGCGCGGTGCCGGCTGGCACCGCGCCTCCCGTCCGTCGTGTGGTCGCCCACCGGACCGCCCCTGCGGTCGTAACCACGTGCGCACGTCGATACGATGGTGGGATACCGCCCGTCTCGTGTGAGGAAACTGCAGCTGTGCCGAAGCCGGTCGTCCTGATCGCCGAAGAACTCTCGCCCGCCACAGTCGACGCCCTCGGGCCCGACTTCGAGATCCGGAACGTGGACGGTACCGACCGCCCCGCCCTCCTGGCCTCCCTCGCCGACGCGCACGCCATCCTGGTGCGCTCCGCCACCAAGGTCGACGCCGAGGCGATCGCCGCGGCCCCGAACCTCAAGGTCGTCGCCCGTGCCGGTGTCGGCCTCGACAACGTCGACATCAAGGCGGCCACCACCGCCGGGGTGATGGTCGTCAACGCGCCGACGTCGAACATCATCTCCGCCGCCGAGCTCACGGTCGGCCACATCCTGTCGCTCGCGCGCCACATCCCGGCCGCGCACGCGTCGCTCGCGGCCGGCACCTGGAAGCGCTCCGCGTACACCGGTGTCGAGCTGTACGAGAAGACCGTCGGCATCATCGGCCTCGGCCGCATCGGTGCGCTCATCACCCAGCGCCTGCAGGCGTTCGGCGTCCAGGTGATCGCGTACGACCCGTACGTCACCACGGCCCGTGCCCAGCAGCTCGGGGTCGAGCTCGTCTCGCTCGAGGACCTGCTCAAGCGCGCCGACTTCACCACGATCCACATGCCGAAGACGCCGGAGACGGTCGGCATGATCTCGGACGACCAGTTCGCGCTCATGAAGCCGACCGCGTTCGTCGTGAACGTCGCCCGTGGCGGACTGATCGACGAGGACGCGCTGCACCGTGCGCTCACCTCGAACACGATCGCCGGCGCCGGTCTCGACGTCTTCGTGTCCGAGCCCCCGAAGGACTCGCCGCTCGTCGCGCTCCCGAACGTCGTCGTCACGCCGCACCTCGGTGCCTCGACGGACGAAGCGCAGGAGAAGGCGGGCGTCTCGGTCGCCAAGTCCGTGCGGCTCGCCCTCGGCGGCGAACTCGTCCCCGACGCGGTCAACGTCGCCGGTGGCGTCATCGACCCGTACGTGCGCCCCGGCATCCCGCTCGTCGAGAAGCTCGGTCAGGTTTTCACCGGCCTCGCCACGTCGCCCGTCACCAGCATCGACGTCGAGGTGCACGGCGAGCTCGCCGAGTTCGACGTCAGCGTGCTGAAGCTCGCTGCGCTCAAGGGCGTCTTCACCGACGTCGTCAGCGACCAGGTGTCCTACGTGAACGCACCGTTGATCGCCGAGCAGCGCGGGGTCACCGTGCGGCTCATCACCGACTCGGACAGCCCCGAGTACCGGAACGTGCTCACGATCCGCGGGGCCCAGTCAGACGGCCCGGCGATCAGCGTGTCCGGCACGCTCACCGGCCCGAAGCAGGTCGCGAAGCTCGTCGAGATCAACGGTCACGACGTCGAGGTCGCCCTCGCCGAGCACCACGTGGTGATGGAGTACACCGACCGGCCCGGCATCGTCGCGGTCTACGGCAAGGAGTTCGGCGACGCCGGCATCAACATCGCGGCGATGCAGATCTCGCGGGAAGCCGCCGGCGGCCAGGCGCTCAGCGTCCTCACCGTCGACTCGCCGGTCCCGGCCGAGATCCTCGAGCACGTCCGGTCCACGATCGACGCGGCCTCGCTCCGCGAGATCGACATCACGCTGTAGGGGAGTGGCGGACATGACGCAGACGGTGAAGCTCGCGGTGATCCGCGGGGACGGCATCGGACCCGAGGTGGTCGACGAGGCGCTGAAGGTCCTGCACGCGGTGCTGCCGGACGACCTCGTGGTGGAGGAGACCCCGTTCTCCCTCGGTGCCGACCGGTTCCTCGAGACCGGTGACATCCTCACCGAGGACGACATGTCCGCCATCGCCACCCACGACGCGATCCTGCTCGGCGCGGTCGGTGGCGACCCCCGCGACCCCCGGCTCGCGGGCGGGATCATCGAGCGCGGGCTGCTGCTGAAGCTGCGGTTCGCCTTCGACCACTACGTGAACCTGCGCCCGACCGTCGTCTACCCGTCGGTGACGACGCCGCTGACGTCCCCCGGTGATGTCGACTTCGTGGTCGTCCGCGAGGGGACCGAGGGACCGTACGTCGGCAACGGCGGCGCCATCCGCGTCGGGACCCCGCAGGAGATCGCGACCGAGGTCTCGTTGAACACCGCGTACGGCGTCGAGCGCGTCGTCCGGTACGCGTTCGAGCTGGCGGACCGGCGGCCGCGCAAGCACCTCACGCTCGTGCACAAGAGCAACGTCCTGGTGCACGCCGGAGCCCTCTGGCAGCGCACCGTCGCGGCCGTCGGGCAGGAGTACCCGGACGTCACGGTGGACTACCAGCACGTCGACGCCGTCACCATCCACATGGTGCGCGAACCTGCTAGGTTCGACGTCATCGTCACCGACAACCTCTTCGGGGACATCATCACCGACCTGGCCGGCGCGATCAGCGGCGGCATCGGTCTGGCGGCCTCGGGCAACATCAACCCGGACGGCACCTTCCCCAGCATGTTCGAGCCGGTCCACGGCTCCGCGCCGGACATCGCGGGTCAGCAGAAGGCCGATCCCACGGCCGCCATCCTGTCCGTCGCACTGCTGCTCGACCACATCGGTCGCAGCGACCTCGCGGCGGCGGTCACGCGGGCGGTCGAGGCCGACCTCGCCGACCGGGGCACCTCGCAGCGTCGCACGGCCGAGATCGGCGACGCCATCGCCGCCGCGGCCACGGCACGCACCACCACCGCCTGACAGGAGTCTCCCCGTATGAGCACCGACACCGACTTCGGACTCGCGTTCGCCACCACCCCCTCACCCGAGCGCCGTGCCGCCGCCGAGCGCGAGGAGATCCTCGCCGACCCGGGCTTCGGCAAGCACTTCACGGACCACATGGCCACCGTGCAGTGGACGCTGGACGCCGGGTGGCACGATGCCTCGGTCCACCCGTACGGGCCGATCAGCCTCGACCCCAGCGCGAGCGTCCTGCACTACGCGCAGGAGATCTTCGAGGGGCTGAAGGCCTACCGGCACGCCGACGGCTCGGTCTGGACGTTCCGCCCGGACGCCAACGCCAAGCGCTTCCAGCGGTCCGCGCGGCGGCTCGCGCTGCCGGAGCTGCCGGTGGAGACCTTCGTGGACTCCATCCGCGAGCTGGTCCGGACCGACGTCGACTGGGTGCCCTCGGCGGCCGAGACGAGCCTGTACCTGCGGCCGTTCATGATCGCGACCGAGTCGTTCCTGGGGGTGCGTGCGGCACAGGCGGTGGCGTACCACTGCATCGCGAGCCCGGCGGGGGCGTACTTCACCTCCGGACCGAAGCCGGTGTCGATCTGGCTGTCCACGAACTACGCGCGGGCCGGCAAGGGCGGCACGGGTGCGGCGAAGACCGGCGGCAACTACGCCTCGTCGCTCCTGCCCCAGCAAGAGGCCTACGAGCACGGCTGCCAGCAGGTCATGTTCCTCGACTCGGTCGAGGGCAAGTACCTCGAGGAACTCGGGGGCATGAACGTCGTGCTGGTGAAGGCGGACGGCACGCTCGTCACGCCGGACTCCGACTCCATCCTCGAGGGCATCACGCGCGACTCGATCCTGCAGCTGGCGGAGGACCGCGGGCTGCGCGTCGAACGCCGTCGGGTGACCCTCGACGAGTGGCGTGACGGCGTCGAGGACGGCTCCATCACCGAGGCCTTCGCGTGCGGGACCGCCGCCGTCGTGACCCCGATCGCGGAACTCCGCGGCGAGGGCTTCACGATCGGGTCGCCGACCGTCGGGGCCGGCGAGCTGACGATGTCCCTGCGCGACGAACTCACCGACATCCAGTACGGCCGCCGTCCCGACCCGCACGGGTGGATGACGCGCCTGACCGACCCGGCCTGAACGCACACCACACGTCGATAGGCTCCAACGGTGAAGATCGCACGGTTCAGCAGCAAGGGCGAAGACCCCCGGTACGGCATCCTCGACGAGCGCGACCTGGTCGTGCTGGCGGGTGACCCGATGTACCAGGGGTTCGAGACCACGGGGGAGCGGGTGCCCCTGGCGGACGCCAAGCTCCTCGCCCCCGTCATCCCGCGGTCGAAGGTGATCGGCGTGGGGCTCAACTACGCCGAGCACGCGTCCGAGATGGACGAGCGCTCCGGGGACGACCCGGTGGTGTTCCTCAAGCCCAACACGTCGGTGATCGGCCCCGAGGACCCGATCCGTCTCCCCGCCGGGGTCGGACGCGTCGACCACGAGGGCGAGCTCGCCATCGTGATCGGGTCGCTCGCGAAGAACGTCACGCGCGAGGACTTCGCGAGCGTGATCCTCGGCTACACGATCGCCAACGACGTGACCGCCCGTGACCTGCAGGCGCGCGACGGCCAGTGGACTCGGTCCAAGGGCTTCGACACCTTCTGCCCGCTCGGGCCGGCGATCGAGACCGAGATCGACCCGTCGGACATCCGCATCGAGACCCGCGTGGACGGCGACCTGCGCCAGGTGGGCTCGACGAGTGAGATGGTGCACGACATCCCGTCCCTCATCGAGTTCGTCTCGTCGATCTGGACGCTCCTCCCTGGCGACGTCATCCTGACCGGCACCCCTGCCGGCGTCGGCGAGATCCGCGACGGCGAGGTCGTCGAGGTGACGATCGAGGGGATCGGCACACTCAAGAACCCGGTCATCGCCAAGCACTGACATGCGTCACCGAACGGCCCGCTCCCACCGTGGGGGCGGGCCGTTCCGCGTCTCCGCGCGGATCAGCCCCTGCGACACGCCCGGGGTGCGGGACGGTTGGCGGGGCCCCCGGGGCATGTGTAGAGTAATCACTCGTTGCCGCTGAGGCGGAGAACGGAACGGCCGAGACGGTCACCGGAGCGAACGCCCCGGAGATGCAGTCCGGACGGGGTCCCGCTCAGGCAACGAATCCCGATGACGATCCACTCTCGAAGTGGTCTGTTCGGGGTGAGACGAAATGCCTCTCTGACGACGCTCGTGTTCCACGGGACGAGTGGGGAGTGCGTCTGGTCCTTGAGAACTCAACAGCGTGCACATTGTCAATGCCAATTTATTGACCCCGTGACTCATCAGCTTGCTGGTGGGTTCGGAGACAATTCCTTTTGGATTGAAGATTGTCAGTAGACAGTCAACAGTCAGAATCAACTCGCTGACGCTTTCGGGTGTTGGTTGTAATTTTTTACGGAGAGTTTGATCCTGGCTCAGGACGAACGCTGGCGGCGTGCTTAACACATGCAAGTCGAACGATGATGCCCAGCTTGCTGGGTGGATTAGTGGCGAACGGGTGAGTAACACGTGAGTAACCTGCCCCTGACTCTGGGATAAGCGTTGGAAACGACGTCTAATACTGGATATGATCACCGGCCGCATGGTCTGGTGGTGGAAAGATTTTTTGGTTGGGGATGGACTCGCGGCCTATCAGCTTGTTGGTGAGGTA
>NZ_JABXGF010000210.1:0-252 GCF_025407985.1 Curtobacterium sp. C2H10
GCTGGACAGCGGTAAAATTGATGAAGCGATGGCGCGTTTTGAATCCTTCGAACGCCGCATCGATCAGATGGAAGCGGAAGCGGAAAGCCACGGCTTCGGCAAGCAAAAATCGCTGGACCAGCAGTTTGCCGACCTGAAGGCCGACGACGAAATCAGCGAACAGCTGGCGGCGTTGAAAAGCAAAATGAATCAAAATAACTGATGACCTACGCAAAATCCTTCAGGCCGCGCTGCCAGTCACAAGACCAGGGG
>NZ_JABXGF010000211.1:0-251 GCF_025407985.1 Curtobacterium sp. C2H10
GACAGCTGCTGCTGGGGCTGGCCTCGGCGCTGCTTAACCCCAAAAATGCCCTGTTTTACCTCGCGCTGATGACCTCCCTGCTTGGCCCGCAGGTGACCCTCGCCCAGCAGATAACCAGCGGAGTGTGGATGACCAGCGTCGTGCTGCTGTGGGATTTACTGCTGGTCTCGCTGATCGCCCTGCCGCAGGTGCAGCGCCGCCTCGGCGCCGTCATCTGGCGGGTTGAACGGGCGGCGGGCGCGGTACTGATG
>NZ_JABXGF010000212.1:0-251 GCF_025407985.1 Curtobacterium sp. C2H10
GCCTGCGTCAATGCGATCCTCGCGGAAGGGCGCACCGCTTACGGCATCAACACCGGTTTTGGCCTGCTGGCGCAGACCCGCATCTCGACCGAGGATCTCGAAAACCTGCAGCGCTCGCTGGTGCTCTCCCACGCTGCCGGTATCGGCGAGCCGCTGGATGAGGCGATGGCGCGGCTGATTATGGTGCTGAAGATTAACAGCCTCTCCCGCGGCTTTTCCGGCATTCGTCTGAGCGTGATCCAGGCGCTGGC
>NZ_JABXGF010000213.1:0-250 GCF_025407985.1 Curtobacterium sp. C2H10
GGAATATGGCGTACCGACCCGCTATCTCGGCACCATCATGTCGCCGTGGGCGGCCAAGCGCCTGCATGAGTTTGGCGGCGATATCACCAAATTCCGCGTTATCAAGGTGTGGCCGTCGATTCTGGAGCAGGTCGCCATCGCCAAAACCGAACCCGGCGATGAGAACAACCAGGATATCTCGGCCCTGGTCGGTAAGGTTGATATTCGCAAGCTCGAGCACTACGCGCAGAACGATCCGGATGCCTACGGC
>NZ_JABXGF010000214.1:0-250 GCF_025407985.1 Curtobacterium sp. C2H10
TCCTGGACGTCTTCGCCGGTCAGGCCGACGTAAGGTAAACCCTCGGCCAGAGCGGTGGTTGCCGGGTTAAACCAGGCGGTTTCTTTCAGGGCGATCAGCTCCTTCAGCAGCGGGAACCGGGCGATTAAAGTGGTCATGTCAGCGTTTTTCATATTACGTCTCTTGGCGCTCAGATGATGAAAGAAAGCAGGAACGTGCAGGCCAGCGCAAGTAAGGATGCGATAAATGTGGCCGTTGTATAGTATTTAAC
>NZ_JABXGF010000215.1:0-250 GCF_025407985.1 Curtobacterium sp. C2H10
CGTTTGAGCCCTTATTCAGCGCAATACGCTTGCCGCGCAGATCGCCGAGCGTGCGGATCTCGCTATGCTGCGGCACCACCATCGCCACGCTTTGCGGCGCCGGCGGCTCCCACGCGACGTACACCAGCTCGGCACTGCTGGCCTGGGCAAAGACCGGCGGCGCTTCGCCGGTGGTGCCGAAATCGATCTCATTGCAGGCGAGGGCGTGCAGCAGCTGCGGCCCGGCCGGAAACTCGCTCCACAGCACGCT
>NZ_JABXGF010000216.1:0-250 GCF_025407985.1 Curtobacterium sp. C2H10
GTGCTGTAGTGTTTTTCAAAGTATTCAATTGCGCCTCCTTTTAGCAATTTTTCATCCCCGACTCTTAACGTGCAGGAGATCTGTGACAAAGAAGCGATTATCAAAAGCAGCCATCTCATTATGGAATCCCTATCATTAGCGCTGGCCGAAATACGGCTATATGGTCAACCTCTGACTACAACGTGCCGCGACGCCCGCGTATCTATTCCGCCGACGCGGGGCAATCCGCCTGCCGCTAAAACCCACGCGG
>NZ_JABXGF010000217.1:0-250 GCF_025407985.1 Curtobacterium sp. C2H10
GCTCATGGGGGCGCAACCTGCGGCGCAAGGCGCTGGCGGTGCTGACCGTTTTTCTCGCCGCCAGCCTGATTTCGGCCCTGCTGGCGGTCTCTATCGACATCGGCGACAAGATGTCGCGCGAGCTGAAGTCCTACGGCGCCAATATTCTGATTGAGCCGGCGGGGCAGGCCGCGCTGCCGGCGCTGTTCAGCGAGCAAAGCAACCCGCTGGCCAGCGATGACTTCCTCGATGAGTCCGAGCTGCCCAATAT
>NZ_JABXGF010000218.1:0-250 GCF_025407985.1 Curtobacterium sp. C2H10
GATTAAAGGTGGTGGTTCCGGGATGGTCCGGCGCCGCGACAATATATCCCTGAGCGGCCATCGCCGCCGCTATCCACGACAAATTTCGCCAGTTGCCGTTATAGCCGTGAGAAATAGCCAGCAGAGGGTGGGATCCGGGCCGCACGGGCGCATCGCGGATAACGGCGACCCCTTCGAAAGCGGGATTGGCGCCGATATTTTCCGCTTTTCCTTCAGCTGACGTTGGATACCATACCGCCACGTCCAGGCT
>NZ_JABXGF010000219.1:0-249 GCF_025407985.1 Curtobacterium sp. C2H10
GCGCGCGCCCGCGCGCGCCGGGCGGGGCCGAGGTCGCACGAAGTGCCGCCGTCCGCACCGCGCAGCGGCACGTCGTGCGACCTCGGCGTCACGCTGGCGGCATGTCCTGCGACTGCGACAGCCTGGAGGCGCGGTGCCGGTCCTCTAAACCGGCACCGCGCCTCCTGTGCTTACGCTGTCTCTTTTACACTTTTTCCAGCCCTCGAGAGTTGGCGTGAACTCGCATGCCGTCTTCCGCCTGGAAAAAGG
>NZ_JABXGF010000021.1:0-54468 GCF_025407985.1 Curtobacterium sp. C2H10
GTCCCGGTCGGCGTCAGCCTGCGGTTCGCCCCGGCGACCGTGCTGCCGTCGCAGGTCCTGCGCCTCGCCGTCGGCGACGTGCTGCCGCTGCCGCACCCGCAGCACCGCCCCCTCACCATCGCGGTCGACGGCGAGCCCGTCGGCACCGCCGCCGTCGGCGCGAACGGCTCGCGCCTCGCCGGCATCGTCGTCACCACCACATCGGAGCAGCCCGCATGACCGTCACGACCACCCTCCACACGCACGCGGCCGAGGCACTCGCCGCGCAGCTCCCGACGGCCGCTCCGCTGGCAGCGGTGGCGGTCCCGGGAGGCGCGACCCCCGTCGCCCTCGAGGCGGCCGGTGACGCGGTGGTCGCGTCCTTCGTCGGCGGCCTGTCGGCCGACCTCGTCCTCGTGCTCACCGACCTCGAGGCCGTCGTCGCCGCGGGCGGCACCGACCACGGGATCGTCGACGTGACCGACGTGCTCCGTCCGTCCCTCGAGGCCGCCGCCGGTGTCCTCGGCGTCGGCGTCCTCGGCGACGCTCGGCGCGAGTCGGCCTCGGCGCTCCTGGCCGACCCGGACACGGTCGTGTTCGAGCTCACCGCCGGTGGCGTCCCCGGCGGCTGGTTCGCCCTGCGCGTCCGCGAGAACGGCACCGTGTCCGCACCCGCCGCCGCGGCACCGACGACGACGCTGCCCGCCGGGAACCTCGGCCGGATCAACAACGTCGAGATGACCCTGACGGTCGAGATCGGCCGCACCCGGATGTCCGTGCGCGACGTGCTCGGCATGGAGCCCGGCGCGGTCGTCGAACTCGACCGCAGCGCCGGAGCGCCGGCCGACGTCCTGCTCAACGGCCGGCTCATCGCGCACGGCGAGGTCGTCGTCGTCGACCAGGACTACGCCGTCCGGATCACGAAGATCCTCGACGTCGCCGAGAGCGTCTGAGCCCCGACGTGGACACCGCCGTCATCGTCCTTCGCGTCGCGCTCTCGCTCGGCGTCGTGCTCGCCCTGATGTGGGTGCTGCACCGTCGCGTCGCGAAGAGCGGCCTGGGTGCGGGCAAGGCCAAGGGCCGCCGCTCGGCGTCGGTCGAGGTCGTCGGCCGCCAGGGCATCGGCGGCAAGGCGAGCGTCGTCGTCGTCGACGTCGAGGGCGAGCGCCTCGTGCTCGGTGTCTCCGAGCACGGTGTCGCCCTGCTCACCAGCGGGCAGGCGCCGGCGCCGGAACTCACGATCGTGACCGGGCCGGTGACGCTGCCGGTGCGTCCGACCCCGTCGGCCGACCGCTTCCGTCAGGAACTGGAGCAGCAGACGGCAGCCGAGCCGAGCCTCCCGTCCGACGCGGCGCAGCCGCTGCCCATGCGTCCCCGCAACCGCCGCTCGCAGCGCACCACGCTGCCCACGGCGCAGCAGCTGCAGGGGTCGATCCTGTCCGCCGACACCTGGCGGCAGGCCGCTTCGGCGCTCCGGAACCGGCGGGCCGGGTGACCGCGGCACGCACCGGACGCCTGATCGCCCTCCTCCTGCTGGGGGTGACGATCGTCGCCGGCTTCCTCATGCTCACGGCGACCGGCGCCCACGCGGCCGGTGTCGTGCAGCCGACCGCCCCCGCCACGCCCACGCCGCCGTCGACCGGTGACTTCAGCGTCAGCGTGAACGGCCCGGACGGCACCCCGTCGTCCGCCGTCGTCACCCTGATCGGGATCACCCTGCTCAGCGTCGCACCGGCCCTCATGCTGATGATGACGTCGTTCACGAAGATCTTCGTGGTGCTCGCGATGACGCGGAACGCCCTCGCGCTGCAGTCCATCCCGCCGAACCAGGTGCTGGCCGGCCTCGCCCTGTTCCTGTCGCTCTTCGTGATGGCACCGGTCCTCGGGCACATCAACGACGACGCCCTGCAGCCGTACCTCGCCGGCCACCTCGACTTCACCCAGGCGGTCGAGATCGGGACGAAGCCGCTGCGGACGTTCATGCTGCACCAGACGCGTGAGGAGGACGTGGCGCTCATCACTCGTGCCGCCGGTCGGGACAACCCGAAGTCGATGGCCGACGTGCCGATGACGACGGTGATCCCCGCGTTCGTGATCTCCGAGCTCCGCAGCGCCTTCATCATCGGGTTCGTCATCTTCATCCCGTTCCTGGTCATCGACCTCGTCGTCTCCGCGGCGCTCATGTCGATGGGCATGATGATGCTCCCGCCGGTCATGATCTCGCTCCCGTTCAAGATCCTGCTGTTCGTCCTCGTCGACGGGTGGGGGCTCATCATCAAGTCCCTCATCGAGAGCTACCAGGTGGTGCACTGATGAACCAGCAGGCCGTCATCGACCTCACGCTCCAGGCGCTCCTGGTGTCGGCGAAGCTCGCCGCGCCCGTGCTCGTGACGTCGCTCGTCGTGGGCTTCGCGATCTCGCTGTTCCAGTCGGTCACGCAGATCCAGGAGGTCACGCTCTCCTTCGTGCCGAAGGCCGTCGCCGTCGCGATCGCCCTGGTCGTCTGCGGCAACTGGATGATCTCGGAGATGGTCGGGTTCACGCACGTCGCGTTCGACATGATCCCGAAGCTCTTGGGAACGGCCTGATGGAGCTCTCGATCGACGGCGACCGCCTCGAGGCGACGATGCTCGCCGGCGTCCGCCTCGTCGCGTTCTTCGTCATCGCGCCACCGTTCTCGTACCGCGCGTTCCCCGCGACGGTGAAGGTGATCCTCGGCATCGGGCTGGCGATCGGCGTCGCCCCGCGCGTCGCGGTCGGCTACGAGTCGCTCGACACCGGACCGTTCCTGCTCGCGCTCCTCACGCAGCTCCTCGTCGGGCTCGCCCTCGGGTTCCTCGTGTTCCTCGTGTTCGCCGCCGTGCAGTCGGCGGGTGCGCTCATCGACCTGTTCGGCGGGTTCACGCTGGCGCAGGCCTTCGACCCGCAGTCGCAGGTGAACGGCGCCCAGTTCACGCGGCTGTTCCAGATGGCGGCGCTCGCGCTGCTGTTCGCCTCGGGCGGGTACCAGCTCATCGTCGCCGGACTCGTGCGCTCCTTCGACGCGGTGCCCCTGACCGGCACGTTCGACCTCGGCGGCCTGGCGTCCGTGCTCGTCACCGCGCTCACGCAGATGTTCCTGTCCTCGCTGCAGATCGCCGGGCCCCTCGTGGTGGTGCTCTTCCTCGCCGACGTCGGCCTGGGCCTGCTCACCCGCGTGGCCCCGGCGCTCAACGCCTTCCAGATGGGCTTCCCGATCAAGATCGGGCTGACCGTCGTCTTCGCCGGCGCGCTCTTCATGGCCCTGCCGTCCGTCGTCTCGTCCCTCACCGGCGACGCGGTGGCCGCGATCACGGGACGGGGGTGACGACGTGTCCGACAGCGGAGAACGCTCCGAGCAGGCGACCCAGAAGCGCATGCGCGAGGTCCACCAGAAGGGCCAGATCGGGCGGTCGCAGGACCTCGGCGCGTGGATCGGGATCGCGGTCGCGGCACTCATGATGCCGTCCGCGATCGGCAACGCCGCCGCCGCGGGCTCCGAGCAGCTCCGAGCCGTGCAGCGCGTCATCGCCGACCCGACGATCGGCACCATGAACGCCGTCTTCCACGAGGCCCTCGGCTCGCTCGGCGGGACCCTCGGCCCGATGCTCGGGGTCGTCGCCGTCGCCGTGCTGGCCGCAGCGGTCGCGCAGGGCGGCGTGCACGTCCGGAAGCTGGCGCCGCAGCCCGAGCACTTCGACCCGATCCAGGGCCTGAAGCGGGTGTTCGGCACCCAGGCGCTCTGGAACGGGTGCAAGGCGCTCCTCAAGACGGCCGTCGTCGGACTCGTCCTCTGGATGGCCGTGCAGGCCCTCGTCCCCGTCCTCATGACGAGCGGATCGCTCCCGCTGTCCGCCGTGCTCGACGCCGCGGCCGCCGGGACCGGCACCCTGCTGCGGGCGGCGATCGTCGCCGGCCTGGTCCTCGCCGCGCTCGACGTCTTCGTCGTGATCCGCCGCAACCGCAAGCGCACGATGATGACCAAGCGCGAGGTCAAGGACGAGAACAAGCACGCCGAGGGCGACCCGCTCGTGAAGTCCCAGCGCCGCTCCCGACAGCTCGCGATGAGCCGGAACCGGATGGTGCAGGCGATCGGCACCGCGGACGTCGTGATGACGAACCCGACGCACTACGCCGTCGCGCTGTCGTACGAGCCGGGGAAGTCCGCGCCGCGCGTCGTGGCGAAGGGCGCCGGTCCGGTCGCGGCGATGATCCGCGACAAGGCGCTCGAGGCCCGGGTGCCCATCGTCCAGGACGTCCCGCTCACCCGTGCGCTGCACGCCGCGTGCGAGCTCGGGCAGGAGGTGCCGGTCGACCTCTACACGCCGGTCGCCCGCGTGCTGTCGTTCGTCATGGCGCTCAAGGCCAGGGGAGCGGCGGCCGGGACGCACGCCCCGCCGCGGCCGACCACCCCGGACGAGGTCGCGACGGTCATCGACCCGGCCACGATCAGCGGGGACCTCCGGCCCCGGAAGCTCCGCCCGAACTCGACTCCCGAAGGGGTGCCCGCATGAACCGCAAGGACCTGCCGAAGCTCGTCGTCCCGGTCTTCATCGTCGGCATCATCCTGCTGCTGATCCTGCCGGTGCCGTCCTTCCTGCTCGACTTCCTCATCATCTGCAACATCCTGCTGGCGCTGGTGATCCTGCTCACGACGCTGTTCGTGAAGAAGCCGCTCGACTTCTCGGTGTTCCCGTCGCTGCTGCTCGTCGCGACGCTGTTCCGGCTCGGCCTGAACGTCGCGTCGACGCGGCTCGTCCTCGGCGAGGGGTTCGCCGGCGACGTCATCCAGGCGTTCGGCCACGTGGCGGTCTCCGGCTCGATCATCATCGGCGCGGTCATCTTCCTGATCCTCGTCGTCATCCAGTTCGTCGTCGTGACGAAGGGCGCCGAGCGCGTCGCCGAGGTCGGGGCACGGTTCACCCTGGACGCGATGCCCGGCAAGCAGATGGCGATCGACGCGGACCTCAACGCGGGGCTCATCACCGACGCCCAGGCGAAGGAACGCCGTGCCGCCGTGTCCGCCGAGGCCGACTTCTACGGCGCCATGGACGGTGCGTCGAAGTTCGTCAAGGGCGACGCGATCGCCGGCATCCTCATCATCGTCATCAACCTCGTCGGCGGCATCGCCATCGGCATGGTGCAGAACGGGCTGTCGATCACCGACGCCCTGTCGAAGTACGGCATCCTGACCATCGGCGACGGGCTGGTCACGCAGATCCCGGCGCTCCTCATGGCGGTGTCGACGGGCATGATCGTCACCCGCTCCGGCGCCGAGACCGAGATCGGCACCTCGGCGTCGCAGCAGCTCACCCAGTCGCGGAACGCCCTCGCGATCGCGGGTGTCGCGGCGATCGCGATGGGGTTCATCCCCGGCATGCCGATCGTCCCGTTCCTGGTCATCGGCGCCACGCTGCTCGTGATCGGGTGGCGCCTCGGGCAGAACACCAAGCGCGAGGAGGCCGCCGTTGCCCAGCAGCAGGCCATGGAGGCCGCCGCGCCGAGCGCCGACACCCCCGAGGACCTCATCGAGCAGATGCGCGTGCACGCCCTCGAGATCCTGCTCGCGCCCGACCTGGTCGACATGGTGTCCGGCGCCTCGGACGACCTGCTCGGCCGCGTCCGGGCACTCCGCCGGAAGATCGCGATCGACATGGGGATCGTCGTCCCGCCCGTCCGGACCCGCGACAGCATCGAGCTCCCGCCGTCGACCTACGCCATCCGCATCGCCGGCGTCGAGGCCGGCCGGGGCACCGCACCGTCGCGCAGCGTGCTCGCGCTCGGCGACCACCTCGAGGGCCTCCCCGGGGAGACCACCGTCGAACCGGTGTTCGGCCTCGCCGGCAAGTGGGTCCCCGCCGAGCTCCGGCACGCCGCCGAGATGACCGGCGCGACCGTGATCGACCGCGTCTCCGTGCTCGTCACGCACCTGCAGGCGATCATCGGCGACAACGCCGCGCGGCTCCTCACCCGCGAGGACGTCAAGGTCCTCACCGAGGGCGTCAAGCAGGTCAACCCCGCGGCCGTCGAGGAGCTCGTCCCCGGGATGCTCTCGCTCGCCGAGCTGCAGCGGGTCCTGCAGGGCCTGCTCGCCGAACGGGTCCCGATCAACGACCTCGGCCGGATCTGCGAGGGCCTCACGCTCCGCGCGAAGGTGTCGACCGACCCGGAGGGGCTCGTCGAGGCCGCCCGCGCTGCACTCGGCCCCGCGCTGCCCGCCCGGTACCTCGACGCCGGCACGCTCCGGGTCATCATGATCGACCCGCTGCTCGAGCAGTCGATGCTCGAGGGGCTCCGGCCGTCCGAGCAGGGGACCCAGATCGTCCTCGACGCCCATCGCATCGAGCAGGTCCTCGGGTCGCTCCGCGAGGCCGTCCGCTCCGTCGAGGACCAGGGGATCTCCGCCGTCCTCGTCTGCGCCCCGCAGCTCCGCCCGGCCGTGCACCGCATGGTCTCCGCGCAGTCGAACGGCCTGCCGGTGCTCTCCTACCAGGAGGCCACCGCCGCGGGCTCCACCATCGAGACCGTGGGAGTGGTCCGTGCCGCCGACCCGATTGCAGCGTAACGGCGCCACGCTCGACGAGCTCCGGGACGCCGTCCGCTCGGAGTTCGGACCGGGCGCACGCATCGTCGCCGCCGAGCGCGTCACCACACCCGGCATCGGCGGGCTGTTCCGCAAGGCGCACGTCGAGGCCACCGTCGAGGTCCCCGGCCCCGACGACGTCCCGACCGCGCGCGTCGCCATCGCCGATTCTCCGGTCCAGCGGGTGGGCATCGCCGCGCTCCTGGCCGACGCCGAAGCCGCGGAGGCGCGCATCGCCGGCCACGACGGCACCGCGTCCACGCGGGCCGACGCGTTCGCGTCGGTGCTCGACGGCTTCGTCGCCGACGGGATCACGGGGAGCGCCCCGCGCCCGACGCGTGCCTTGCCGGAGGCGGGGGCCGAGGAGCCGGGCGGGTCGCGCCTCCTGGACGTGCCCGGACCGTCCGCGGTACCCGTCGCGTCCGTCGTGCCCGGTCCGTCGGTCGTTCCTGGAGGCACGGCTCGGCTCGTCGACGACGTCGTGGCCGAGCAGCTGGTCGCCGCCACCGCGCCCACCCGGCCCGCCCCGTCGGTCCGGTCCGCCGACGGCGACCTCGTGCTGCTCGTCGGGCGTCCGAACGACGTGGACGCGGCCGCCGGGATCTTCGCGACCCGGCACGCACTCCGGCCGACCGACGCGGCCGACCGGCGGAGCGGGATCCTCGCCCGGGCCGAGGGCGTCCGCGACGGGTACGCGCTGCTCGCGGTCGCCGCCTGGGACGACGTCGCGACGGCCGCCGGACTCGCACCCGACCAGGTCTGGGTCGTCGTGGACGTCGGTCGGAAGCACGAGGACTCGGTCCGCATGCTCGCCGCCGTCGCCGACCGGGCCCACGTGGCCGGGATCGTGGCGATCGGCGCGGGGGAGACCGCCACGCCGGAGTCGGTGCACCTGCTGGGAGTCCCCGTCGTGTCGCTAGGCTGAACGGGTGCTGGTACTCACGCGGAAGGTCGGCGAGCGGATCCTCGTCGGTGACGACATCGTCATCACGGTGCTCGACAGCCGCGGGGACGGCGTCCGCATCGGTATCGACGCGCCTCGCGGGGTGAAGATCCAGCGCGAAGAGGTCGTGCGCGCGGTGACCGAGGCCAACGCCGAGGCCGCTGCCGCTGCTGCCGGCGCCGGGGACGACGCCGAGGCGCGGCTCCGCCGGGCCCTCGAGGACCACGGGCCCGCCGGCGACGCCTGACGCGCCCCACGTCCAGCGCTAGGCGCGGGGCTTCTTCTCCTGCTCGGGGAGGCGACCCGCGGCCGCCTCGGCGGCGAACCATGCCTGCGCCTCGTCCTGCCGGGCCTGCTCGGCACCGAGCGCGATCGGGGCGCGGACGTGGCCGGCCTCGTACCCGAACGAGTCGAGCAGCTGCGGGATGACCGGTCGGACCCGGGCGACGAGGCGGTCGATGTACGCCGAGACCGCCCGCGCCCGCTGCGCCGTGATGCGCCCGTGCATGAGGTACCAGTCGAGGTGCTGCTCCAGCAGGCCGAGGGCGAACAGGTCGCGGAGCCAGACGAGCACGCGGCGGGTGTCTCCCGGCGGGACCTCGTCGATGGCCTCGGTGAAGGCCTCCCACTGCATGAGCTCCGCGTGGGCCTTCGCCGCCTCGATGAGCTCGTGCTGCGAGCGGTTGAGCAGTCGGGCGCCGCGTGCGCGGTCCTTCCCGGCCGACGCGAGGCGCATGCCGATCTCGGTGACCATCGTGTCGACGCGGCCGGCGAGCAGGTCACGCTGCGTCCTGGCGTCCTGCAGGTCCGTGACGGAGGCGGCGAGCGAGCCCCGGTCGGTCATGGTCTGCCCGAGGCGTCGGAGACCGGTGGCGTCGGCGAGCTTCGTAGCCGCCTGGGCCGCCACGAACTTCGCGGTCGACGCCGGGTCCTTCGGCGCCTTCGCGCGGAAGTCGGTGAGCAGGCGCTTGCCGACGAGCTGGAGCAACACGGTGTTGTCGCCCTCGAACGTCACGTAGACGTCGAGGTCGGCGCGGAGTCCGGTGAGGCGGTTCTCGGCGAGGAACCCGGCGCCACCGCAGGCCTCGCGGCACTCCTGGAGCGTGTCGAGGGCCGACCACGTGGACATCGACTTGAAGGCCGCTGCCTGGGTCTCGAGGTCCTCGCGACGCTGCGGGGTGTCCTCACGCCCGCTGAACACGTCGTCGAAGGTGCGGAGGAGCTTCTCGTGGGCGAACGACTGCGCGAACACCGTGGCGAGGCGGGGGATCAACCGGCGCTGGTGCCGGCCGTAGTCGAGCAGGACGCCCTCGGTGCCGTCGCCCGTCGGGAACTGGCGACGCTGTGCCGCGTACGTCAGCGCGATCTCCAGGCCGATCTTCTGGGCGACGACCGCGGCGCCGTCGAGCGACACGCGGCCCTGCACGAGGGTGCCGAGCATGGTGAAGAAGCGGCGACCGGGCGAGGCGATCGGCGAGGAGTAGGTGCCGTCCTCGGCGACGTCGCCGTAGCGGTTCAGCAGGTTGGTGCGGGGGACGCGCACGTGGTCGAAGTGCAGTCGGCCGTTGTCGATGCCGTTCAGGCCGCCCTTGTAGCCGTCGTCCTCGCCGCCGACACCGGGCAGGAACGCACCCTCGGCGTCGCGGAGCGGCACGTAGAACGCGTGGACGCCGTGGTCGACGCCCTGCGTCACGAGCTTCGCGAAGACGACAGCCGCCTTGCCGTGCAGGGCGGCGTTGCCGATGTAGTCCTTCCACGCACCGCGGAAGGGCGTGTGGATCTCGAACTCCTGGGTCGCCGGGTCGTAGGTCGCCCGCGTGGCGATGCTCTGGACGTCCGAGCCGTGCCCGGTCTCCGTCATCGCGAAGCAGCCGGGGACCTCGAACGAGACGATGCCCGGCAGGAACTCGCGGTGGTTCCGTTCGGTGCCGAGGTGGTGCACGGCCGAGCCGAACAGCCCCCACTGCACGCCGGCCTTGATCTGCATCGAGGGGTCGGCCGTGGTGAGCTCCTCGAACGCAGCGAGGTTGCCGCCGTGGTTGCTCGAGCCGCCGAACTCCTCGGGGTAGGGGCGCTGGATCGCTCCCGCGTCGACGAGGATGCGGAGCTGGTCGAGCGTCCGGGCGCGGGCGTCGGCGTAGGGCATGCCCTCGACCTTGTGCATCGCCGGGTCGAGTGCGAGTCGGCGCGAGGCTCGGCGGTCGTCCGCCCAACGGCCGAGCAGGTGCTCGGCGAGCAGGTCGACGTCGATCCGGACGTCGGTGTCCGTCCCGCCGGCGGGCGTGCCCGCGGCGGGGTCGCCCGCGGCGTCTGCCTTGGGCGTGTTCGTGCTGTGGACGGGTGCGGTGTCGACCATGGTCGGAGCCCTCCTGAACTGCTCTGTCCGGTGTTGCAGAACCCACGCTATTGATCGGACCCGCGAGTCGCGTGAACGCCGTCCGGGGCTGACAACGCGGGTGGCCCGTGTGTCGGCCGCGGTCGTGGGAACCCTCCAAACGACCGCGCCCGGCGTTCCTGAGGCGAGTTCAGCGATTCGGCGCGGCCCGGCTCCGAGGGGCAGAATGTGCGGCATGTCAGGTACCACCACGCCCGCACGCGGGCGGACCTTCTTCGGGCAACCGTTCGAGTTGTCGACGCCGTTCGCCGTCGAGCTCTGGGAGCGGTTCTCGTTCTACGGGATGCAGGGCATCGTCCTCATCTACATGTACTACACGCTCTCGCAGGGCGGGCTGGGCATCGACAAGGGCGTCGCCAGCGGGATCATGGGTGCCTACGGCGGAGCCGTGTACCTGTTCACGATCATCGGGGCGTGGATCGCCGACCGCCTGCTCGGTGCGGACCGGACGTTGTTCGGCAGCGCCATCGTCGTGATGCTCGGGCACATCGCCCTCGCGCTCATCCCCGGTGTCGCGGGCGTCGGCGTCGGCCTCGTGCTCATCGCGCTCGGCTCCGGCGGGCTCAAGGCCACGGCGACGACGATCGTCGGCGGGCTCTACAGCCCGGACGACCCCCGTCGTGACGCCGGCTTCTCGCTCTACTACCTCGGCGTGAACCTCGGGGCGTTCTTCGGTCCGCTCCTGACCGGCCTGCTGCAGAGCTCGCTCGGCTTCCACTACGGCTTCGGCCTTGCTGCGGTCGGCATGGCGGCCGGGCTCGTGCAGTACGCGATCCGCCGCCGCAAGCTGCCGGAGTCCGTGCGCCACGTCACGAACCCCGTCGACCGCCGTCGGCTCCCGCTCATCGGCGTGCTCGTCCTCGTGGCACTCGCGGTGATCGTGGTCGCCGTGCTGACGGGGCTCCTGAACGTCGACAACCTGCCCACCGTGGTCGTCGCCATCGTCATCCTCGCCACGATCGGGTACTTCGTGGTGATCCTCTCGAGCGGCATCACCGCGCAGGAGCGGTCGCGCGTGTTCGCCTTCATCCCCCTGTTCATCGGCAGTGCGGTGTTCTGGTCGCTGTACCAGCAGCAGTTCACCGTCGTGACCGTCTACTCCGACGAGCGCCTCGACCGGTCCCTGTTCGGCTGGGAGATGCCGGTCTCGTGGGTGCAGTCGATCAACCCGGTCTTCATCATCGTGCTGTCCGGCGTGTTCGCGGCGATCTGGACGAAGCTCGGCGACCGTCAGCCGTCCACCCCGACGAAGTTCGCCCTCGGCACCGGCATCATGGGCGTCGCGTTCCTGCTCTTCCTGCCCTTCGTCGGCACCGGGCAGAACGGCACGCCGCTGCTCGCCCTCGTCGGGATCCTGCTCGTCTTCACGATCGCCGAGCTCCTGCTGTCGCCGGTGGGCCAGTCGGTGGCCACGAAGCTCGCACCGCCGAAGTTCCAGACGCAGATGGTGGCCCTGTTCTTCCTGTCGGTGTCGCTCGGCACCGCCGTCACGGGGGTGCTCTCGCAGTACTACGACCCGACGGACGAGGCGCCGTACTTCGCCGTCCTCGGGCTCGTCGCCGTCGCGGTCGGGGTCGTCCTGCTCGTCCTCGCCAAGCCGGTGCTGAAGCTCATGCGCGGCATCCGCTAACCTGAGGGCAGCCAGACCGGCCCCGGAACCAAGGAGTCACCAATGCTCGAACTCATCGCAGGCGTCATCATCGGCATCGGCGTGCTCGGCGGCGTGGGGGTCTGCATGGCCTTCGCAGCCATGATGAAGAGCGGCAACGAGGAGTACTAGCCCTCGGTGTCCGGTGCCGGCTCGATCGGCACCAGCTGACGACTCAGGACGGTCGCGCGCTCGAACGGGCCGCGGCCGTCCTTCGTGTAGACGGGTTCCTCGAACGCGATCGTCCAGGTGCGCTGGGTCCCGCCGAGCTGGCTGCCGCCCGGTGCGACGATGACGCCGATCGGCTCGTCGGCCCACTCCTCGCCGCCCTGGTCGGTGTCGACGACCTGCACGAGGGCACCGATGCCGAGGCCCGGTCGGTCGTCGGGGCGGGGGCTGGGGGAGCGGCGTCCGAACACGCGCCCACCGTACCGCGCGCGGGTCAGTTCCAGATGGAGATCCAGTCGACGGACACGGTGCCCGTCGCGTCCGTCGGGACGGCGCCGTGATCGGTCCACGTCTCGCCCTGCAGGGTCACGCGCATCGGCTTCGTCGGCACGGCCTCGGTGGTGGAGGAGACGAGCTCCCCGTCCCAGTAGAAGCGGACGATGCCCGTGTCCCACTCGGTGGTGGCGACGTGGTACTCGGTGGTGTCGGTCTTCGCGTGGACCTGCACCGAGCGGTCGTACTTGACGTGACGGTTCGCGTACGTTCCCGGGATCGCGGACGCGGGTCGCGGCGATGCCCCGAGCGTGAGTGACTCCGGCCAGTCGATCTCGCCGTCGTTCCAGTCGTCGGAGGACGGCCACAGCATGCCGACGAACTTGTACCCGTCGGTGACCGTGGTCTTGTAGCGGATGCTGACGCGTGCCGTCGTGTGCGGTGCGTACCCGTCCGGCATGACGGCGGCGACGAGCGGTCGGCCGCCCTCGGAGTGGAAGTCGAAGTCGAGGTTGCCGTCGGCGACGGACAGCACCTTCGCAGGGGCGTACGTGCCGAGTCCGCTGGTGTCCTGGAATCCGTCGTAGAGGCCCATGCCGGGGTAGACGGACGCCACCGTGCCGAGTGCGGCGGGCTTCGTGAAGTCCTCGGCGTACGACTGCCGCCACGTGCGTCCGTTCGACGTGACGTCGCCGACCGGGAGCGTCGTCGGCACGGCGGTCGGCGTCGCGGTCGGAGTCGGGGTCGCGGTGGGTGTGGGCGTCGGCGTCTGCGTCGGCGTCGGTGTGACCAGCGGAGTCGCTGTGGCGGTGGTCGGTGCGGCTGTCGACCCCGGTGCCGTGGAGGACGGGACACACGCAGCCAGCGCGCCGGCCACGAGGAGCCCGGTGACGATCGCGCCTGCGGTGCGTGTGCGAGTGGTCACGGTACGGTCCCTGCTGGAGTCGGTGGAGCTCCTGGCGATCGTAGTCAAGGAGTGCCCGGCGGCCTGCTGTTACCGACACCCCAGTCCGGGGGTGACGGTGACGTTCGCTCCGGTCGCACGACATGCCGTGCGCCCGTCGCTGAGGTCGCACGAGGTGCCGCTGCTGCCGGCGCCGGGCGGCAGTTCGTGCGATCCCGGCGGCCCGCGGACGGGCGGCGGCACGGGGACGGGCGGCGCGCCTACGCCCCCACGGCGGCCCGCGCGATCTCGGTGATCGACGAGTGCCCGGTGTCCGGGTGCTTGCGCATCGACAGGAGCCGCTCCATCGAGGGCTCCAGCGCCGTGACCTTGTCGAGCGGCGCACTCACGACGAGCTGGAACCCGAGCCGCAGCCACGCCGTCACCGCACGCCCCGCGAACTCCGAGTCCGCCTTGATGAAGGCCTCGTCGAGGAAGACCGGCGCGAACCGCGGCCGCGGCCGGGTCTCGTCGCCGAGCTGGTACCGGAGCGCGGCACCGACGATGAACGCCACGAGCTCCTGCGTCTCACCGCCGGACTTGTCGCCGAGGGACGAGTACACGCCGAGGTCGTTGCCCTCGGTGTCGTACCGCACGGCCGTGATCTCCATGTGCCGCCGGACGTCGAGCACGGCGTCGCGCTGCGTGGTCCGGCCGCCACGGGGAACGGACGGGTCGGGGCGGATGACGGCCATGAAGCGTCGGAGCCGGCGGAACCGGGTCTCGAGCACGTCGTCGGTCAGCTCGGTGTCGACCGACGCCGACAGTGCCCGCAGCTCCCGACGGAAGGCCGTGACCTCTTCGCGCGTGACCCGGCGGATCTGGATCTTCAGCCGGTCGCGGTTCGCACCGAAGGGCAGCTCGCGGAGGATCTCGTTGACCGGTTCGAGCCGCTCCTCGATCTCGACGACGGCCCGGTCGAAGGCGCCGGCGAGCGGGACGAGGTCCTCGCCGCTCCACTGCGACAGGCGTCGGCGCCACTCGCTCCGGCGGGAGTGCAGGCCCGTCGCGACGATCTGGTCGAGGATGGCGCGGTAGTCGGGGTAGGACGCGACGCCGGTCCCGAGGTTCGGGTCCGGCCATGCGTCCTGGTAGCGCTGGAAGGTCAGCGTCAACGCGGTCGAGGCCGAGGCGGCGCCGTCGAGCGCCTGCGCGAGGCGTTCCTCGAGCCGGCGCTTCAGGCGGCGGGTGGCGTCGTCGAAGCCGTCGACGCCGTCCGGCGCTCCGATCTCCTCGAACGTCTCGGACAGCAGCTGCGCCTGTCGGTCGTCCGGCAGGGCGTCAGGGGTGTCCTCGAAGCGCGACAGGATCTCGGCCGCGGCGTCCTGACCGTCCACGAGCACGGCGTGCCGCTCCTCGAGCCGGGCGACCGACTGGCGGGCAGCGGCGCGACGGTCCGACGCCTCGTCGAGGGACGCCCGGAGCCGACCCACGGCCGAACGCAGCGTGCGGAGGCCGTCGTCGGCGGCGAGGAGTGCCTGGCGTTCCTGGTCGAGGCGGGCGAGCGAGTCCTCGAGCCCGACGACGTCGATCGCCTCCCACGTGACGTCGACGATGTGCTGGTGCGCGGCGCGGAGGACGTCGAGCGCCGTGATGTCCTGCGCGACGTCGGTACGCCGGGCCTCGAGCGTGGCGAGGTCCTCGGCGATCGCGGCCAGCTCCTGCTCCACCGAGGCGACCCGCGCCTCGTTCGTGAAGCCGATGACGTTCGCCTGACGCCGGTCGCCGTGGGCACCGCGTCGACCGTCGCGGAGCTGTCCGGACTCGGTGACGCGCCGGCCGCCGCCGCCGAGGTCCGCGGCGGACCCGACGCACCGGGCGTCGGTGCGGTCGGACTCGATGCGCTCGCGCACCCAGGTGCTGAACGGCGACTGCTTGATCGCGAGCTTGCCGGACACCATGGACGGGTCGCCGTCGACGTCGATGTGCGGCCCCGTCGGGACGCCCTCGAACTGCACGCGCACCGGCAGGCGGAGCGCGTCGATCGCCTCGCTGAAGTCGGCGAGGCGGTCCTGGTCGACCAGGAGCGTGCGGGCGACGGGCGCCAGGACGGACTCGATCGCCGTGCGCCAGCGCTCCTCGCCGGGCAGCACGTCGAGCAGTTCGGCGACGAAGGGCAGCTCGGACGGGTCGATGCCGGCGGCACGGGCCATCGCCAGTCGGGCCTCGTGCATCGGCAGCGGCATGGCGCCCTGTCGGTGCTCGAGCGACTGACGCTCCTGGCGGAGGGACCGCTCGCGGTCGAGGAGCGGGTACTCCTCGCGGGTGAGGGCGTCACGGCGCTCGTCGAGCTCCGCGCGCGACGCGGGGTAGGTGCCGAGGAACTCGTGCGACGCCCGCTGCGCGGCGGTGAAGGACTGCTCGGTGGACACGGGCGACCCGAGCACGGCCGTCCGCTCGTCGAACGTCGCCCGGGTGCGGACGACGGCGTCGCGCTCCCGCGTCCGACGGTCGATGCGGTCCTCGAGCTGCGCCAGCGCGTTCCCGCCCTGGTCGCGGAGCCGGGCCTCGGCATCGCGCAGCTCGATCTCGACCGCGGCGTGCCGGGCCTCCGCCGCGGCGACCTCGGCGCGGGCAGCCGTGCGTTCGCGTCCGTTGCGGTCCACCTCGGCGTCCAGGAGTGCGCGCTTGCGCGATGCGGTCCAGTGCGCGAACGGGGACACCTCGGCGCCGGTCGCGATCCCGTCGAGCGCCTCGGCCGCGGCCCTCGAGCGCGCGATCTCGGCGTGCAGTTCGGTGATGGGGGAGAGGATGCGGACCTTGCGCTCCTCGGTGTCCATCGCCTCGTACGCCTCGTCGAGGGCGGAGAAGTGCGCGAGGGCGCGGTCGGCGGCCTCGTACGTGCCCGGCGTCTCGAGCACGAGCGACTTGTACAGGGCGTCGACGGTCGGCAGGTGCTGCCCGGCCTGGATGCGCGCGAGGAGCCGCATCGCCCGGTTGCCACCGCCGGAGTCGCCGATCCCGAGGCGGGTCTGCAGCGTGTACGCGAGCTCCTGGTAGGTGTCGCGGATGACGAGCCCCGGCACGCGCCCGGTGAGCTCGAGGTGGTGGAACCGCGTCGGCACGAACTCCTCGAGCCCGCGCAGGTCGAACGTGTCGTCCACCGTCGCCATGGTCATCTGGATGTCGCCGACGCCCCGCGCACGCTTCGGCACGATGTACGCGCGCAGCACCGTGAAGCGCCGCTCGTCGTCGTTCCGGAACGTCACCGCGACGGCACCCCACGTGGTCTGGTCGTCGCCGCGCAGGTTCACGTCGCGCAGGGCGCCGGACTCGGGGTCGCGACGGGTGTCCACCTTGCCGCGCAGGTACGTCAGCAGGTTCCGCTGGTCGGCACTGCGCGCGCGCCCGGTGGTCGCGTCGTTCGACGCGCCGTTGAACGGCACGTCCGACGGCATCATCACGGCGAGGTACGCGTCCATCAGCGTCGACTTGCCGGTGCCGGACGCGCCCGAGATGAGCGTCGCGGTGCCGGACAGCTCGACCTGGCGGTGGCCGTGGAAGCCGCCCCAGTTCACGACCTGCATCGACTCGGCGCGCCACTGCGCGACCGTGTCGAACAGGGCCGGGATCTCGAAGGTGTCGGTCACGCTTCCGTCTCGCCTTCGTCGTCGGTGTCGGTCTCGTCGGCCAGGAGGGACGGGTCGTCCCCGTCGGTCGGCTCGCCGTCCGGGGTGGTCGCGTCCCCGGGCGCGGTGGCGGTCCGCGACGCTGTGCTCGCCAACCACGTGTCGAGGTCGCGCAGCCGCTCCAGCGGGAGCAGCACCTCCACCACGCTCGCGACCCGGAACCGGTCCGGGTCGCTCGTCTTCAGGAGGATCCGGGCGGTCACGAGGCGTTCGACCGCCTTCGCCACGCGCCCCTCGTCACGGGTGCGGTCGGTCGCCGTCGCGGGGCGGAACCCGGCGACGTGCCCGAGGATCTCGGAGCGGTCAACGACGACCTGGTCCGGGCCCGGGCGGGTGTCGGCGCGGAGGCGCATGCGCAGGTAGACGAGGACGATCGTCTCCTCGCGCGTGTACGGGACGTCGCGCAGCAGCGTGGGGAAGCCGCGGCGCTGGCTCTCGGAGCGGGCCTGACGCTTCCAGGCGACCTCGCGGTCGCGGTCCACGTGCAGTTCGAGGAACAGGTCGTTGAGGCGCGAGCGGAGCTGGTACTCCGCGTCGAGCACGGCGCGCCACTCGTCGGCGTGCGTCCTTGCGCTGACGTAGGAGTTGCGGAGCAGCGCCACGAGGGCACGACGCTGCCGGTCGTCCAGTCGTCCCTCGTCGCCCTCGAAGAGGGCGAAGCTCGTCTCGTCGCGCTCGTCGTCCTGCGGGACGGGTGCGGGGTCGTCGTAGGGGACCGTCTCGTCGACCGGTGCCGGCGTCGTGTCGCTCACCGCGCCTCCTGTGCGTGTTCGTCGTTCGTCGTGTCTGGCGTCCGGTCGCGGCGTTCGTCGGTGAGCGCCGCGGTCGGCATGTGGAAGGTGACCGGGCTGCCGTCGGGACGGACCGTCCGGTGCTCGGCGAGGTGCGTGGCGGACTCGAAGTCCTCGTGACCGGTGAGGAGGTGCGCGAGTCCGAAGAGCTCGACCGGGCGCCGCTGCTCCGGCGGCAGGCCGTGGAAGGCGTCGACGCTGGAGTCGGCCTCGGCGGAGCGCAGTGCCGCACGGAGTTCGGTGAGGAGCGGTCCGCCGTGTCGCCGGAGCGTCTCCACGTCGAGTTCCTCGAAGACGTCGTCGTCCGGCTCCTCGATCGCGGGCGGCACGGACTCGGCGTCCGGGTCGTAGAACCGTTCGCGCAGCGTGCCGACCTCGGCCGTCGCCGGCAGGAGGCCGAGGGGCAGCCGGTCGCGCGCCGACCCCTGCTCCATCCAGGTCGCCAGCCCGCGCTCGATCGACCGGATGACGGCGTCGAGTTCACGGTCGCGGGCGACGTCGTGCGCGACGATCTGGTCGCGCAGCGTCGCCGTGAGCTGTCGTCGCTGAGCGAGGACGTCCTCGATGCCCTGGCGGAGGATGACCACCGTGTTGCGGAAGGCCCGGCGCTCGGACGCCCCGAGGGAGTCCGCGAAGGGGTGGGCCAGGATCGTCGCGATGTCGTCTCGGAGCCGCAGCAGCAGGGCGTCGTCGCGGAGCAGCTCGAACGCCCCCTCGAACGCACGGCCCTCGGGGGTGGCCTGCATGAGGTTGTCCGTGCGGGCGAGGTAGTCGTCGAGGATCTCGCCGATCGGACGGACCTCTTGCCGGAAGTCCTCGACGATCGAGCGGTGCATCGTCGCCACCGCTTCCTCTACACGCTTGAAGTCGCTCGGGAGCTGGCGGATCAGGTCGGAGATGTTCGTGTAGCCGTCGCGCATCCGGGCGTCGTCCACGGTGTCCACGTCACCCTGTTCGAGTCGCTCACGCTCGGCCTGGAGCTCGGCGATCTGCGCGTCGATGCGGCGGATCTGCACGTCGGGGTCGGGCTCGGCGCGGGCGGCCCAGCGGTGCACGGCGTCGACGATCATCGCGAGCCGGCTCTCGCTGATGAGCGCCCGGTCGGACGACAGGGCGTCGACGAGGGACAGGGCCTCGAGCGCGTGGCTCGTCAGGGAGTACTGCTCGTCGCCGTCGGGGGAGTTCGAGCGGACGAGCCACTGCGCGGCGACCCACTCGCGGCAGAGGGCGCGGCCGTTCGGTCGGGCGTCCTGCTCGGGCTGCTCCGCCTGCTCGCTCGCGGGGGTGCGCGCGCCGGCGGCCTGGAGCCGTGCGACGTGCTCCTCGACCTGCAGGTGCATCCGGTCCGCGGGGACGTACTGCACGTCGCGGTCGAACACCGTGCGGAACACGGCGAGGACGACGGCGCTGGTCGGCCGGGACATCAGCCGGAGGGTCGGACGGTCGAGGACTGCCCGGACCCGGGCGAACTCGAGGTCGACGTCGGTCATGCGCCCCTTCGTCCGATCTGGCTGGTGACTGTCTCAACAGATGCGAAGAGCCCGACGCTGTTGCGCCGGGCTCTTGCGGGTGGGTGGGCGATACCAGACTCGAACTGATGACCTCTTCGGTGTGAACGAAGCGCGCTACCAACTGCGCCAATCGCCCCCTGCACTGTGCGTGCCAGTCGATAGTAGCGGATGCCGGGGCCGGTGCCGAACACGGCGCGCGTCCCGGGTGTGGCGCGGGCGGTGGAACCCGCCCGATCCGCATGAACACGGGGGACACGCCCGGTGAACGAGGAGGATTTTGGTGGATGCCCCCGGGTTCGTATAGAGTTTACGTCGTCGCCGCGACAGCGGGTCGGACAAATGCGGATGTGGCGCAGTGGTAGCGCATCACCTTGCCAAGGTGAGGGTCGCGAGTTCGAATCTCGTCATCCGCTCGAGTGTGGTGTTCTCCGGAACGTCACGACTCACCAGAGGGTATCCCACCGTTCGGGTACTCACGGAGACGTGAACCTCGATGGTGGGGTGGCCGAGAGGCTAGGCAGCGGCCTGCAAAGCCGTCCACGCGGGTTCGAATCCCGTCCCCACCTCCAGTTCCACACTCCTCTGGGCGATTGGCGCAGCGGTAGCGCGCTTCCCTGACACGGAAGAGGTCACTGGTTCGATCCCAGTATCGCCCACCACACAAGAAAGCCCCCGGGAAACCGGGGGCTTTCGTCGTTCCGTCCCTTCGAAGACGCTCACGCCAGGACGCGGTTCCCCCTGCCGATCGCCCGGTCGTGCCCGTCTACGGTTGCCCCATGTCCGACGTCGAACGCCCCGGCCGCTCTCCCTGGTGACGGTCTCGGTGATCTGGGGGCTTGCGGCCGTGTTCAACGCGGCGTTCGTCGCCTTCTTCGCGTTGTACACGGAGGCTCACGACCGGGCTGTCGACCGCTCGGAGTCGACCGGTGCGTTCGACCCGTCGCAGTTGCTCCCGCACGATGCTGCGCTCTGGGTGGTCGCGCACGCTGCGCTCGGACTCCTCGTCGTGCTCGACGGTGTCGGCATCGCGCTCTCCGTGCGATCTCTCCGGGTCCGTGTCGGGCGGTCGGGCCGTGCTCCGGTGCGAGTCGAGCGGTAGGGAGTGGGCCGGATCAGGCGAGACCGATGCAGTGCGCCAGCACGGCCTGCTGCACCGGCAGCAGCGACCCCTTGAACCCGTGACCCACGAAGGCCGGGTGCGCCACGGCGTCCGCGCTGGCCTCCCGCCCGCGCACGAACGGCGGACACGGGGCGAAGCGGACGCCGGCCGGTGCGGTGTCGAGCAGGTCCGCCGTGACCCGGAACGGCTCGAGCGCCTCGGCATGCCGCCCGGGCCCGTCGGTGATGACGACATCGGCCGTCCGGATGGCGGTCGCGAGGTCGTCCGTCCAGGCGGCTCCGGGGGTCGCGAGGACGGCGGGGCAGCACTGCACCAGGTCGAGCTGCAGGACACGTGCGGCCTCCTGCCACGCCCGGGCGATGTTGCCGTCGGCGCCCACGAAACGGAAGCGCAGCGTGCCGAGGTCGCGCTGCTCCCGCCGCAGGGCGTACAGGTCGGACAGCACCTCGCACGGGTGGTTCTCGTCGGTCATCGCGTTCACGACGGGGAGTGCTCCGGCAGCCGCGAGGCCCTCGACGACGGTGAGGTCGTGGTGGCGGACGACGAGGACGTCCGCCCACGAGGCCAGGTAGCCGGCGACGTCCGAGAGCGCCTCGGGCTTGTCGAGCGTGGTGTCCGGGAAGACGATCGGCTGCAGTCCCATCGTCGCGGCTCCGCGCTCGAACGTGACCCGCGTGCGCAGGCTGGTCGCGGGGAAGAACATCACCGCAGAGCCGTCGGTCGTCGGCCCCTGACCGGTGCGGTACGCGTCCGCGAGGGCGAAGACCTCCTCGACCTCGTCTGCCGTCCAGTCGTCGAGCCGGGTCAGGGAGCGCATCGCACCAGCCTAGGGAACGGCGCGAGCCGACCCGGACGCCGCGTCGTTCAGGACTCGCCGAGCGCGGACAGCACCTGGTGCCGGACGTCGGGTGCACCGTCGGCGTACCGGTCGACGAGGACGGTGCGCATCCCCGCGGACCGGGCCCCGGCGACGTCGCGGACCGGGTCGTCGCCGACGAAGAGGCACGCCGACGCGGGCACCCCCAGTGCCTCGGCGAGCGCGTGGAAGGCTCCCTCGTCGGGCTTCTGCACGCCGATGCGCTCCGAGATGCACACCACGTCGAGTGCGGTGTCGAGTCCGGTCGCCGCCAGCTTCTCGGACTGCTGTTCCGCGGACCCGTTCGTCAGCAGCCCGAGGCGGTAGCCGCGCGTCCGGAGCTCGCGGAGCAGCGGCGCAACGTCCGGGAACGCACGCCAGGCGGCGCGGTAGGCGTCGAGGTACCGCTCGAACACGCTGTCCAGAGCGTCGGGGTCGTGGGGGAGCACGATCCCGAGCGGGGGCAGGACGGTCCGGAGCCGCTCGCGCCGCTGCTCCTGGAAGCCGATCTCGCCGGAACGCCAGCGCTCGAAGTGCTCGTCCTCGGCGGCGGACCAGGCGTCGAGCACCGACGGGGTGACGGTGACGCCCAGCCCGGTGAGGAACTGCTCCGCGCCGGTGCGGGCGGCGCCCCGGTGGTCGAAGAGGGTTCCGTCGAGGTCGAACCCGACCGCTCGCGAAGGTGCCACGCGGCCAGGCTACGGCGTGTCCGGCGACCGTACGATGGCGGGGATGGACATCTCGCTGCGCCCCGGTACCCCCGACGACGTGGAGTGGGTCGCGGACCTTCGGGCCGAGGTGCTCCGAGCCGACCTCCGCCGACTCGGCCGGTACGACGACGTGCGCGTCCGGGAGCGGCTGCGGCGCGGCTTCCTGCCCGACAGCACGCGGGTCATCGTGGTCGACGGCGCCGACGTCGGCTCCGTCACGGTCCGGGTCGAGGGCAGCGACCGGTGGATCGAGCACCTGTACCTCGCGCCGCACCTGCAGGGGCGCGGCATCGGGTCGTCGGTGCTGCGGACCGTGCTGGCCGAGCCGCACGCCGGGGACACGCGACTCATCGTGCTGCAGGGGAGTGCGGCACAGCGACTCTACGAGCGGCACGGGTTCGTCCGTGACCACGAGGACGACGTCGACGTGGTGATGGTGCATCCCGGCGACCCGGACCCCGTCACGTCGGCGTACTCGCGTCGCGCCGTCGAGTACATCGAGCACCTGGGGTCGATGACCTCCGTCCACCCGGCCGACGAAGCGCTGGTGACGGCGTGGGCGTCGACCGTCGACGGACCCCTGCTCGACGGCGGGTGCGGCCCCGGACACTGGACCGCACAGCTCGCCTCGCTCGGGCACGACGCACGGGGTGTGGACCGGGTCCCGGAGTTCGTCGCCCACGCCCGGCAGGCGCACCCGGGCATCCCGTTCGCGGTCGCGGACGTCGACGCGCTCCCCGACGAGCCGGAGAGCCTCGGTGGCGTCCTGGCCTGGTACTCGCTGATCCACCACGACCCGGCTGCCCTGCGACGTCCGCTCGAGGAGTTCGCGCGGGTCCTCCGCCCCGGCGGCGGGCTGCTCGTCGGGTTCCCCACCGGACCGGACGTGGAGCCGTTCGACCACGCGGTCACCACCGCGCACCGGTGGTCGGTGGACCGTCTGGCAGCAGCGGTCTCCGCAGCGGGCTTCGACGTCGTCGAGGCGGTCACCCGGGACGCCGACGACGCGACCCCGCGGCCGCACGGAGCGATCTCCGCGCGGCGTCACGACCGACCGGTCGCCGTCACCACCCCGGGACCTCGACGCGCACGGAACTGATCCGACCGGCCCGGGTCCGTGCCGTCACGGCGGGGTCGTAGCTGTCGGCGGTCGCGAGGTAGAGCGTGCGCCCGTCCTCGCCGCCGAGCGCACAGTCGATCGCACACCGACCCGGGGCGTCGATGCGGTCCGTCACCGTGCCACCCTCGACGACCCGCAGGAACTCGCCGGTGTCGACGGAGCAGACCCAGACCGCGCCGTCGCGGTCGACGGTGCTGCCGTCCGGCGTGGTGCCGGCGGGGAGCGCCGCCCACTCGCGTCGTCCGGTCAGGGAACCGTCGGGCTCGATGTCGAACGCCGTCAGGCGACCACCCCACGTCTCGCTGACCACGAGCGTGCGGGTCCCCGGGAGGACGTTCGCACTGTTCGGGAAGACGAGCCCGTCCGCGGCGAGGCGGTGAGACCCGTCGGTGTCGATCACCCAGAGCGGGCCGGGGCAGAGCTCCTCACCGCCGTAGAGGTCGTAGCCGAAGGCACCGATGTAGGTGCGGCCGGTCGCGTCGTCGACGACCAGGTCGTTGAGCAGCGAGGACTCGACCCCGGACAGGTCGGCGAACACCTCGGCCGCGCCGTCCTCGCCCACGGCCACGACCGTGCGGGACTCCATCGCGCTGACGATCACCCGGCCGTCCGGCAGCCACCCGAGGCCCGAGGACTGCCCGTCCACCGTGGCCTCGAGCCGGGGCTGCGCGCCCGGGCCGGGGCGCAGCGAGAACACCTCGCCCGTGTGCATGTCGGAGTACCAGAGCCGGCCGTCGTGCCACCGGTTGCCCTCGGGGAACCGGATGTCGGTGACGACGTCGGTCGCGGTCGTGGAGTCGAGTGTGATGTGCACCGACCCAGCCTCTCAGAGCTCGCCGGGAGGCCCCGACTGCCAGCGGACCCACGCCTCGAGCTGCGCCTTCGCGCTCTCGAGACTGGTGTGGAAGCCGGTCATGTCGCCGTCCCGCAGCCGCACGACGTACCGCGACCCGAAGACCACCGTGCCGATCACGACGGAGCCGCACCGCGCCTCCCAGGTCCGCGGATCGACCGCCGCCCAGCGGACGTCGTCGGTCTCGGCGTGCTCGGTGCTGGAGAGGGAGGTCATGGTGCTTCCGGTCGCTGGACGATGGGATCGTTCCGGCGGCCGTGGGCTGGGGTCACCTGGCTCGACGGTAGTCCTCGGCGGCTGGGCGGCGGACGCCCCGGCTCAGGCCATCCGGTCGAGCCAGTCGCGGAACAGTGCCGCCGCGACGGCCGGACGTTCCAGGTGGGCGTTGTGCCCCGCCGCGTCGAGCACGGCGTACGTCGCGCGGGGGTAGTGGTCGCGCAGCGCCCAGCCGTCCTCGTACCCGACCACGTCGTCCTGACGGCCGAAGAGGTGCAGTGTCGGTGCCGTGAACGGATCGGGGTGGAGCGCCTCGGGTTCGGTGCGCAGCGCGTAGTCGGACGCGATCCGGTCGACCACGGCCTGGTCGGCGGCGTGCAGGCCGGGGAGCACGGACTGTTCGTACGCCTCGAGCGTCGCGGTGGTCTGGACGACGCTGAGCGCGGCGAAGTCGTCGCGGGCGGCACCGGGCTCGGCCGCGGCGACCACGGCCGGATCGGGGAGGACGACCTGTCGCGGGGGCACTCGTCGGCGTGCGTGGTCCGGTTCGACGACGCCGACGATCGTGGCGAGGCCGAGCACCTGGCCGCGGAGCTCGTGCGCGACGGAGCGCGCGACCATGCCGCCGAACGAGTTGCCGACGATCGCGAACGGCTCGTCGCCCAGGTGCGCACGGACCGCTTCCCGGACGGCGTCGGCGACGTCCTGCGCGCTCGAGGCCGAGGGGTCGTACCCCGGCGACTCCCGGACCCACGGCAGGTCGAGGTGCACCCACCGCCACGGCGCGTCCGCGACGGCGTGCTCGAGGGGGAGCAGGATGCGGTGGTCGATGCCGAAGCCGTGCACGGCGACGAGCGGGCGGCCCTGACCGGTGGTGCGTGTGATCACGCCCGGACCCTAGCGGGGACCGCCGACGGTCACGGGGCCCGGAAGCGCTCGACCACCGGGCAGGCGAACGGATCGCTCGCCGCCAGGCCGACCTCGTTGAGGTACCGCACGACGATCACGTAGGAGTGCACGAGGGTCGTCTCGGTGTACGGCACCCCCTGCTCGTCGCAGTACCGGCGGACGAGGTCCCGCGCCGCACGGAGGTTCGGCCGGGCCATGCTCGGGAAGAGGTGGTGTTCGACCTGGTGGTTCAACCCGCCCATGAAGAACTCGACCCACCGCCCGCCGCTGATGTCGCGGGAGGTCAGCACCTGGCGGGAGAGGAAGTCGACCCGGCGTCCGGCCTCGATGATCGGCATGCCCTTGTGGTTCGGCGCGAACGCGATCCCCATGCAGAAGCCGAACACCGCCAGCTGGACGCCGAGGAACGCGAACGCGATGCCGATCGGCAGGACCCAGAAGACCGCGCCGACGTAGAGCACGAAGCGTCCGGCGAAGACGGACCCCTCGGCCCAGCGGTGCTTGACGGCTCCGCGTCCCGTGTAGGTGCGGATCGACTGCCAGTGCAGGTTCGCGCCCTCGACGAGGAGCATCGGGAAGAACGCCCACCCCTGCACCCGGACCAGGACGTGCAGGAACCCGGTGCGGCTCCGCGCGTCCTCCGCCCGGAACGAGATCGCGTCGAACGAGATGTCCGGGTCCTTGCCGACCGTGTTCGGGTTCGCGTGGTGCCGGGTGTGCTTGTTCATCCACCAGGCGTAGCTGATGCCGGTCAGGAACGTGCCGACGTACCGTGCGGCACGGTCGTTCCAGTCGTGACTGGCGAAGACCTGCCGGTGTGCGGCCTCGTGCGAGAGGAACGCGAACTGGGTGAAGAGCAGTCCGAGCACCCCCGCGACGACGAGCTGCCACCACGAGCCGCCGAGCACGGCGAACGCGGTGCCCGTGGCCACGAGCAGCGCCGTGAGGACGGCGACGAGCCCCCAGTACCAGCCGGTCCGACGCCCGAGGAGTCCGGCGGTGCGGACCTGGGCGAGCAGCGCGGTGTAGGTCGACGTCGTGTCGGGCCGGCCGTCGCGCGGTGTGGTCTTCCGGTAGCCGACCGGTGCGGTCGTGTCGTCGACCATGGTGTCCTCCTGGGTGCAGCGGTGACGCGGTAACCGGGGACCGGGGCTACGTGGTGTCCTGCACGCTACGCGGAGCGGCCTGCGCGCCTCAGGGGATGACGAGTCGCCGCTCCACGACCGCGCGCGCGACGTCGGCGAGCAGCTCCTGGTTGGACCGCGCGTGGGCGCGCAGCTTCGCGAAGGCCTGGTCCATGTCGATCCGGTGGGTCTGGGCGAGGAAGCCCTTCGCCTGCTCGATGACGATCCGGCTGTCGAGTGCGCGCTGCAGCTGCTGCTGCGCCAGGTTGGCGTGTTCGAGCGACCGCTGCTGCAGGATGCTGATCGTGGCCACGTCCGTGAGCGCCTGGGCGGCGAGGGCGTCGTCGCGGTTCAGGGCGCCCTCGCTCTCGCGGAACAGGTTGAGCGACCCGAGCGTGGTGTCGCGCAGCCGCATCGGGATGGCGTGGACCGAGGCGTAGCCGGACTCGGCCGAGGCCGCGGCGAACGTCGGCCACCGACGTTCCATCTCGGCGTGGTCGCGCACCGACACCGGGCGCCCGGTGGCGAAGCACTCCACGCAGGGGCCCTCGCCGGCGTCGAGCTGCAGGAGTCCGAGGAAGCTCGACCGGTCGCTCGTGGACGCGAGGACCTCGAGCTCCTGTGACTGGTTGACGAGCAGGATGCCGGCGGCGGACGCGTCGAAGATGTCGACGACGCTGTCGACGAGGTTCTGCAGGAGTTCGACCACGTCGTAGTCGTCCACGAGGATGTCGGTCAGCGCGACGAAGGTGTCGACGAGTCGGTGCTCGCGGGTCGGTGCCATGGTGCGTGCTCCCTAGGTCTCGGAACCGTACGGCCGGGCGAGGTCGAGTCGGCGTTCGATGATGTCCGCGGCGACGTCGCGGACGGTGCGTTCGGTGGCGTACGCGTGGGCCTGCAGGACGAGCAGGGCGTCCTGGACACTGACGCCGAGCTGGGCTGCGACCATGCCGGTGGCCTGGTGCACCTCTCGCCTCGAGTATCGTCCGGGTTCCATGTCCGCGCGCCCGTCGGCGGCAGCGGCGAGCAGGGCGTCCCGGAGGACACGCCGAGCGGCGACCGTGCTCAGCTCGATCGCCCCCTGGACCTGTCCGCGGGTCAGGGTCCGTTCCTCGCCCACCGTGAGGTCGACGGCACCGACGGGGATCGTCCCGATGCGCATCGGGAAGGAGAAGAGCGCACCGACCCCGGCACGGAGGAGTTCCTCGAGTGCGACGGGCCAGGTCGCGGTCGTCGTGGCGGTGAGATCGGCCTCGAGGACGGGGCGCCGGGTCTCGAGCGCCTGCCAACACGGCCCCTCGCCGAGGTCGAGTTGGATCTCGTCGACCCGCTCCGCCATCGCGTCACTCGCGCACACCGTCATCGAGCCCAACGGGTCGCCGAGCGTCGAGATGCCGACGCTCGTCACGGGGAGGGTGGCGAGGAAGGGCGGGCACAGGTCGGTACCCTCCGGCGCGGCCTGCATGGCGGCCGCTGCAGCAGCGAATTGATCCATGGGTGACACCGTTCTCGGTCGTCCGCCGTCGTGCGATCCGTCGCACGGTCCATCCGGCCGTCGATGCATTGTCCGTTTTCCGAGACCCTAGTGCACCCGCGCTGCCTCCGGGACGAAGCGAATGCGTTCCGCTGCCCGTGTCACGTCCTGCGCCCGGGCCGTCCGGTCGTCGAAGTCGGCCCGTGCGGCGTCCCGCGCGACCTCCTTCTCGGCCAGCGACGCGCGACTGACGGTGTCGACGATCGTCGCGACGGCGGTGGCGAGGCCGCGTTCGAGCTGCCCGAGGTTCGTGTGTCCGATCACCAGGCGGCGGTCCTGGACGTCGAGCGTCACGTCGGGGTACCCGGCTGCGGCGAGCCGGGCGTGTCCGTCGGCACCGCGCAGCGCCGTGGTCTCGGTGGCGTCTGGTCGACGGTTGAACACGGCCGGGACGTCGTAGTACTTCGCTGCCGCGGGGCTGCCGAGTTCGCTGGGGAGGCCGGAGGCCACCACGCTCGTGAGTGCGAGGGGTGTCGTGGCCGCCTCGGATGGGTTCGTCATGGGGTCTCCCTCGGCGGTTCCCCAGGATGACCGAGGGGTTCCGCGGTCCACCCTGGTGACACCGTGCCGTCAGTGTGGGGCCACCCGATGTGCACGCTCCCAGCCGGCGTGGAGATCGCGGAGCAGCGCGACCTCGGCGGCGTGGTGCACCAGCTCGTCGACGACGTGCAGGACGAACGAGAGCCGACTGTCGGCGCCGTACGGACCCGCGACCGGACCGAGGGGCTCGGACGCCGAGGCGCCGAGCCCACGGGCCAGCGCGGCGAAGCGGGCGGCGGCGTCGCGGACGGCGGCGACCGCCGCGTCCGCCGACACCGCGGGGACGGGTGCCGCGTCGTCGGTCGGTCCGACGCCGAGGAACGCACGATTGCGCGGTCCGTCGAGCGTCTCGGCGATGTGGTCGAGCCGCCAGCGGATCGACACGCGCGGTTCGTCCCCGATCGGCTCCCAGGCCCACTCATCATCGGTCAGGCCCGCGACGCGGTCCAGGAGGCGCGTGGTGGCGTACTCGAAGAGGGCGACGACGTCCTCCAGAGCGGTGGTCACTGCTCAGCCGACCGGCCGGTAGATCGCGATCGGGGGCGCCTGGTCGTCGCCGTCGTCGTGGCTCTCGCCGGAGGACAGCCAGGTCCGGCCCTCGTGCTCGATCGTCGTCGGCAGGTCGCCGTGCACGAGGATCCGCGCCGCTGGTTCGTCGCCGTCGACGAGGTCCACACCGTGGGCCTCGGTACCGCCGGGGTTGTCGTGCACGTAGCTCATGGTGTGATCGAACTCCCTCGGCCTGGTAGTGTTCTCGTGTACGCGGATGTGGCGCAGTGGTAGCGCATCACCTTGCCAAGGTGAGGGTCGCGAGTTCGAATCTCGTCATCCGCTCGGAACTGCGAAGGCCCCGGTCACTCGACCGGGGCCTTCGTCGTCCGGGCTGGTGGCCGAATCCGGTCCGTGGGGCGCAGGCTTCGGGTGCCCGCGCCCCTCGGACGCGTGGGCCACCGTGCCCCCTCGAGCGCCGGCGGATGGGTGGTCCGGTCGGCGCCCATCGGGTGATCCGGAGCGGCGCCCCGTCCGGATGGGTCGGTTCCCGGACCGTGCGGTTTCCCGCACGGATCCCGCATCCCCTCGCACGTGCTCGGCGTGTCGTTTGCACTCCGCCCGGACGGACGTCCTCAGTCGGCGTCGAGCGCGACCCGGGCACCGGGCATGCCGACCCACGGTCCGCCCGGAGCGTCGACGACCGTGACGAGCACGTCGTCGCAGTGCGGGCACCGCGCGACGAAGCCCATCGGGCTGGCGTGCACCGAGGTGCCCGCGAGCGCCCCGACCGTCCTGCACCCCGAGCACCGGAGCGCGGCCACCGTGGGGTCCGAGCCGAGGAACCCGATGAGCACCCCGGCCAACGCGTTGCCGTCGAGCACGGTCATGCGCCGCCTCCGAACCGCTCGGCGCGGACGTCGGTCGTGTCGTGCCCGAGCTCGCCGAGCCACGTCAGCACCTGTTCGACGAACGGCGTCGACCCGCAGACGTAGACGAGGGCGCCGGCGTCCGGCGGGAACACCGCTGCGGCCAGGGCGTCCCGGGTGAGTCGGCCGGCCGGGACCGCGGCACCGTCCGGGGCACGGCGGCTGTACACGACGGTGGTGTCGACCCCGGCGGCCTCGGCACGGGCGAGCTCGGTGCGGAAGAACACGTCCTCCGGCGTGCGCACGGCGTAGAGGAGCCGGAACGGTGCGGCGTCACCGTCACCGGCGTCGGCGTGCGCGCTCGCGATCGCGGCGAGCGGGACGATCCCCGAACCACCGGCGATGAGCTGCACCGGCCGCTCCGACACGCCCGGGCGCCAGACGAACCACCCGCCGAGCGGTCCGTGCACCTCGAGTGCGTCCCCGACCTCGACGGCGTCCACCAGGAAGGGCGAGACCTCGCCCTCCTCGACCCGGTCGACCGCGAGCACGACCGACGTCGTCGCGCCGGACGAGGCGATCGAGTAGGAGCGTGACGCCTGGTAGCCGTCCTCGGCGGTGAGGCGCAGGTCGAGGTGCTGGCCGGGGTCGTTGCCCGGCCACGTCGGGACGTCCAGGACGATCCGCCTGGCGTTCGGGGTCTCGGGGGAGACGGCGGCGACCGTCGCGGTGTGCCAGGCCGGCCGCCGCCGGAGGGCAGCCGACGTCGGCGGGGTGATCCGTTCCTCCAGGCCTCCCACCGCGCTCACCAGTACCGCTCTTCCTTCCACGGGTCGCCGTGCAGGTTGTAGCCCGCGTTCTCCCAGAAGCCGGGTTCGTCGTCGGACTGCATGACGATGCCGCGCACCCACTTCGCGCTCTTCCAGAAGTACAGGTGGGGGACCAGCAGGCGTGCGGGACCGCCGTGCTCGGGGGTGAGCGGTTCGCCGTCGGCCTCGAACGCGATCCACGCCTGCCCGTCGAGGAGCTCGTCGAGCGGCACGTTCGTCGTGTAGCCGCCGAAGCTGTGCACCATGCAGTAGTCCAGCGAGGTCTCGACGTCGGCGAACAGCCGGTCGAGCGGGACACCGCGCCACGGCATGTCGAGCTTCGTCCAGTGCGTCACGCAGTGGATGTCGACGGTGACGTCCTCGACGCCGAGCGCCTGCACCTCGTCCCAGGTCCAGCTGTGCAGGCCGGACTCGGTGCGGATCGAGAAGCTCCAGTCGGACGGTTCGATCTCGGGGGTGGCGCCGGCCGACAGCACGGGCCAGTCGCGGACGAGTGTCTGGCCCGGTGGGATGCTCGGGTCGTCGCGGGCGTCACGGCGACCGCCGAAGCCTCGGGTGAACGTCGCCATCGGTGCTCCTCGGTCGCGTGTCCGGCGACCACGCGGGCGCCGCTCTGGTCGATCATCCCGCCTCGCGCAGGCGCTCGTGTAACGGGTTGGTAAACGTTCCCGTGCCTCTGGTGCGGCTGCGGGAGACCGCTCGATCGCGGTCACCGTGCGGATCGGGGCCCCGTGAGGGCGACCGGCGTCCGTCTCGTCGGGCTTGGCCGGGGACGATCCGCCCTCTATCGTTCACCGGAACGATTACCAGGAGGGGTCACCCCGAATGCAGCCCATCGTCCCCGAACCCCGGAACGCCCGCGGCCCGAGCCGTCGTGCGCTCCTCACCGGCGCCGCAGGACTCGCCGGCCTCGGCCTGCTGACGCTCACCGGGTGCAGCTCCGGCGCCTCGGCCGGCACCACCGACCTTCCCGAGGCCGCCGCCACCGGCACCGCCCGGAGCGGCGGTCGACTCCGGATCGCCCGACCTGCCGCGTCGGCCGCCGAGACCCTCGACTCGGCGAGCTCCCTGTCGGCCTACGAGTACCTCGGCGCGCTCTACAACCGGCTCGTCAAGCTCGACCAGCAGGGCCGGACCGTGCCCGACCTCGCCGAGGAGTGGTCGGCGAACCAGGACGGCACCGAGTGGACCTTCCGCCTCCGCCGGGGCGTGCAGTTCCACGACGGGTCGCGCTTCTCCGCCGACGACGCGATCGCGAGCATCCGGCACATCCTCGACGAGAAGACCGGCAGCCCGCAGGCCGGGGTGCTCGGCGAGGTGATGGACGCCCGCTCGATGACGGCCGTCGACCCGTACACGCTGCGGTTCGCCCTCACGAAGCCGAACGCGGAGTTCCCGTCGCTGCTGACCGCGTACCAGTGCTACATCGTGCCGGCCGGGGCGATCGCCGACATCGGCCGGACGGGCATCGGCACGGGGCCGTTCCGCCTGTCGTCCTTCACTCCGGCGGGTGCCGGCAGCGTCGAGGCGTTCGACGACCACTTCGCCGGCCGCCCCGCGTTGGACGGCATCGACTTCTACTCGATCCAGGACACCACCGCCCGGGTGAACGCACTGCTCGCGGGGCAGATCGACCTCATCTCGCAGACGAACCTCGACTTCGCGACGGCTCGGGTCGTCGCCGCCTCCGATCGTGCGACCATCGCCCGCTCGAAGAACGCGCAGTGGTACACGATCCCGATGCTCGCCACCTCCGAGGAGTTCCGCGACCCGCGGGTCCGCCAGGCGATGAAGCTCGCCTACGACCCGCGCACGATCGTCGACACCGCCCTGCAGGGCACCGGGTCGCCGGGCTGGGACAACCCCGTGCCGCCGCAGCTCGCCGCCTTCGTGGACGACCACCGCGAGTACGACCCGGACAAGGCGAAGGCGCTGCTCAAGGCCGCCGGTCGGTCGGACCTCCGCGCGTCGATCTACACGTCGAGCTACGAGTCGGTGTTCACCCCGATGGCCGTCGCCTACCGCGACGCCGTCGCGGACGCGGGCATCCGCCTGACGGTGAAGAACGCCAGCTCGGACTCGTACTACACGCAGATCTGGATGCAGAAGCCGCTCATGGTGAGCTACTGGTTCACCGGCCGGCCGATCGACCAGCTGCTCAACCAGATCTTCCGGTCCGGCTCGTCGTACAACGAGAGCGCGTGGTCCAACGAGCGGTTCGACGGGCTGCTCGACGACGCCCGCGCCGAGATGGACGACGCGAAGCGACTGACCCTGTACCAGGACGCCCAGCGGCTCGTGGTCGAGGACGGCGCGGACATGACCCCGATGTTCGGCGACCGCCTGGTCGGGCTGTCCCGCGACGTCGTGAACTACTCGGAGTACGGCTTCGAGTTCGACTACCTCCGGATCGGACTGCGACGATGACGACGACCACGAGCAAGCCCTCGGACGTCCTCGTCCCCGTCCTCCGTCGGCTCGGCATCGCCGTGCTCACGGTGGTGCTCGCGTCGCTGTTCGTGTTCCTCGCCGTGCAGGCGCTGCCCGGCGACGTCGCGCAGCAGCTGCTCGGGCAGAACGCCACACCCGACGCCGTCAAGCAGCTCCGGGAGTCGCTCGGCCTCGACCAGAACGTCTGGCTCCGGTACCTGCAGTGGCTCGCCGGAGCGGTGCACGGCGACTTCGGCACCTCGCTGGTCAGCGGGGAGCCGGTCGCCCCGACGCTGTTCACGGCGTTCCGCAACAGCATGCTCATCGCCGTCCCCGCGATGGTCGTGGGCGTCACACTGTCCCTCGCGCTCGGCGTCATCGCCGGGGTCCGCCGCGGCCGTGCGTCCGACCGGGTGATCTCGATCGTCAGCCTCGTCGTGATGAGCGTGCCGGAGTTCATGGTCGCCACCGTGCTCGTGCTGCTCTTCGCGATCGGGCTGCCGCTCTTCCCCGCCGTCGTCCTGCGCGGTAGCGACGCCACGGTCGGCGAGCTCCTGCCGACGATCTGGCTGCCGATCATCGTGCTGACCCTGGCGATGGCCGCGTACATCGTCCGGACCGCCCGTTCCTCGACGATCGACGTGATGGCGTCCGAGTTCGTGACCACCGCGGAGCTGAAGGGCCTGACGATGCGCCGGGTCGTCTGGAAGCACGCGGTCCCGAGCGCGCTCCTGCCGACGCTCAACGTCGTCGCGCTCAACGTGGCCTGGCTGCTCGGTGGGGTGGTCGTCGTGGAGAACGTCTTCAACTACCCGGGCATGGGCAAGCTCATGCTCGAGTCCGTCTTCAACCGCGACCTGCCGACGATCGAGGCGATCGCGCTCCTCAGCGCACTCGTCTACGTCGTGTGCAACCTCGCGGCCGACCTCGTCGCGCTGGTGCTCGACCCGAAGCTCCGAACACGACAGCGACGGGCGCGCACCCGGAGCCGCACCGGCACACGCCCCACCCGGAAGGCAGCAGCATGACCGCCATCGCCCCGCGTTCCCGGAACGTCATCGGCGCAGCCGTCGCCCCCCTGCGCAGCTCCACCGCGCTGGCCATCGGCCTCGGCCTGATCGCGCTGCACCTCGTGCTCGCCGTCCTCGCCCCCGTCATCGCCGGCCACGACCCGGTCGCGACGAACTCCGCCGACGTGCTCGCCGGCCCGACGTGGACGCACTGGCTCGGCACCGACCAGTACGGCCGCGACATCCTGTCCCGGACGCTCAACGGCGGCCGCTACGCCCTGCTCGTGACCTTCCTGGCGACGACGATCGCCGTGGCGGTCGGCACCGTCCTCGGCTGCGTCACCGCGTACGCCGACAACTGGTTCGACGAGGTCGTCATGCGGATCGTGGACGCCCTGCTCAGCGTGCCGTCGATCCTCGCGCTCCTCGTCGTCGTCACCGTGTTCGACGCCGGGCTCTGGGTGATCGTCCTCGCCGTGACGATCGTCTACGCGCCCGCCGTGACCCGGGTGGTGCGCGGCGCGGCCCGGACGGTGATCACGCAGGACTACGTCACGGCCGCGCGCGCCCGGGGCGAACGCTCCCTGTCCATCGTGTTCCGCGAGATCCTGCCGAACGTCCTCGACGTGGTCCTCGTCGAGTACGCGATGCGCGCCTCCTGGATCGTGCTGCTCGTGGCGTCGCTGTCGTTCCTCGGCTTCGGTGCGAACCCGCCGACACCGGACTGGGGGCTCATGGTCCAGGAGAACCGGACCGCCCTCACGGTCGTGCCCCTCGGCACGCTCGCGCCCATCGTGGCGCTCGCGACCCTGGTGGTCGGCCTGAACCTCGCGGCCGACGGGCTGAGCAAGTCGCTCGGTGTCGACCGCGCGACGAAGGGAGTCAGCGCGTGAGCATCGTCCAGGTCGACCGCCTCGCGATCTCGTACGCCGCCGGCAAGCGCTCCGTGCCGGTCGTCCGCGGCGTCTCGTTCGCCATCGAGGCGGGCCGGACCCTCGGGCTCGTCGGCGAGTCCGGCAGCGGCAAGTCCACCGTCGCCCGCACCCTGCTCGCGCACCTCCGGACCGGGTCGCGCATCGAGCACGGCACCGTGCACGTCGACGGCGAGGACGTCTTCGCCCTCTCGCCGGCCGGCCGACGGGCGCTCCGTGGCGGCACCGCGTCGGTGGTCGCGCAGAACGCCGGACAGGCACTCACGCCGTCGATGCGCGTCGGCGAGCAGATCCGCGAGGCCCTCCGCGCCCACGGCGAGCCCGACGGCCCCGAGCGCGTGCTCGAGCTCGTCCGGCTCGTGCGGCTGCCGTCGCCGGAGACGATCGTCCGCCGGTACCCGCACCAGCTCTCCGGCGGGCAGCAGCAGCGCGTCGCGATCGCGATGGCCGTCGCCGCGCGCCCCCGTGTGCTCGTCCTCGACGAACCCACCACCGCCCTCGACGTGGTCACGCAGGCCGCCGTGCTCGACCTCGTCGCCGACCTCGGCCGCGAGCTCGGCATGGCCGTCCTGCTCGTCAGCCACGACCTCGGCGTCGTGTCCGCGATGGCCGACGAGATCGCCGTGATGCGCGACGGCGAGGTCGTCGAGCACGCCGAGACGGCGGCGCTCTTCGCCTCCCCGCAGCACGAGTACACGCGTGCCCTGCTGGCCGCGGTGCCGGACGGGCGCCGGCCAGGAGGAACGGACCACGTGCCCGAGACGGCGTCCGTCTCGTCGACGGTCGCCTCCAGGGCCGGCCGGACCGTTGGTCTCCCCACCGGCACGGCCGGCCCGCCGCTGGCGCGTCGCGCCGGAACCGGCGGCGTGGGCCCAGAACCGCTCGTCCGCCCCGTGGTGACCGCCGAGGACCTGGTGATCCGCTACGGACGCGGCCTGCCGGCCGCCGTCGACGGCGTCTCGTTCACGATCGCGCCGCGCGAGACGCTCGCCGTCGTGGGGGAGTCCGGCAGCGGCAAGTCGACGCTCGCGACGGCCCTGGCCGGTCTGGTCCCGGCCGAGTCGGGCACGTTCTCGTTCGACGACGGGACCGTGAGCGGGGACCTGCGCGAGCCGATCGCCGGACGGTCCCCGGACCTCCGTCGTGCGGTGCAGCTCGTGTTCCAGAACGCCGACACCTCGCTGAACCCCCGCCGGACCGTCGGGGCCGCCATCGCGCGGCCGCTGAAGCTGTTCACCGGTTCCTCGTCGCGCGATCGGGTCGGGGAACTGCTCTCCCAGGTCGGCCTCGGGCCGGAGTTCGCTGACCGGCTGCCGGCGCAGCTCTCCGGCGGGCAGCGGCAGCGTGTCGGGATCGCCCGGGCCCTCGCCGCCGAGCCGCGCCTGGTCATCGCCGACGAGATCACGACCGCGCTCGACGTGCAGGTGCAGGCGGGGATCCTCGCGCTGCTCGCCGACCTGCAGCGCGAGCGCGGGCTGAGTTGCCTGTTCATCAGCCACGACCTCGCGGTGGTGCGGGGTGTGGCCGATCGCGTCGCCGTGATGACCGGCGGCCGGATCGTCGAGATCGGCCCGACCGAGGCCGTGTTCGGCGGCCCGAACCACCCGTACACGGCGACGCTCCTCGCAGCGACGCTCGAACCCGGCAGCACCGAGCTGCCCGACGTCGGCGACGGCGTGCCGCGGTGGCGCGAGGCTCCGGGGTGGACCGACCGCGGTGACGGACACCTGACCCGGAACTGGGAGGACGCATGACCGGCTTCACCGCACTCGGGGTGGACCCGGCCCTGCCCGACGGTGTGACCGTCCGCGACGAGTGGATCCCGATGTCCGACGGCGTCCGGTTGCACACGAGGATCTGGTCCCCGGCGGCACCCGACGGCCCCGTGCCGGTGCTGCTCGAGTACCTGCCCTACCGGCTCGACGACTGGACCGCGCCGCGGGACTCCGAGCGGCACCCCTGGTACGCGCAGCACGGGTACGCCTCGGTGCGGGTGGACATCCGCGGGACCGGCTCGTCGGACGGGTTCTTCGACGACGAGTACAGCGAGCAGGAACTCCGCGACGGCGAGGCCGTGATCGCGTGGCTCGCCGCACAGGAGTGGTCGACGGGCGCCGTCGGGATGTTCGGCATCTCGTGGGGCGGGTTCAACGCGCTGCAGCTCGCGGCCCGGGCACCGGCGGCCCTCAAGGCGATCGTGACGGTGTGCTCGACCGACGACCGGTACGACAACGACGTGCACTACGTCGGCGGTGCGGTGCTCGGGATCGACATGGCGGCGTGGGGTGCGACGATGTTCGCGTTCAACTCGCGGCCGCCGCGGCCCGAGGTGGTCGGGTCCGGCTGGGTCGACCGGTGGCGTGACCGCCTCGATGCGAACCGCCCGATGACGCCCGTGTGGCTGTCCCACCAGGAGCGCGACGACTACTGGCGGCACGGCAGCGCCGCGGAGGAGTACGGGAACATCGGCGCCGCGGTCCTCGCGGTCGGCGGCTGGGCCGACCCGTACCGCGACGCCGTGCTCCGGCTCGTGGCCAACGTGGACGCCCCGGTCAAGGGGATCGTCGGACCGTGGTCGCACCAGTACCCCGACCGGGGCCTCGCACCCGGGCCGTCGATCGGCTTCCTGCAGGAGACCCTGCGGTGGTGGGACCGCTGGCTGCGCGGGGTCGACACCGGCGTCGAGCAGGAGCCCGCGCTCCGGGCCTGGATCAACGAGGGCGAGCCGCCGGCGACCCACTACGAGACGCGCCGCGGCCGGTGGGTCGGTGCCGAGGCCTGGCCGTCGTCCGCCACCGTGTCCCGCACGGTTCCCCTCGCCGGGTTCCGCGGCGGCGCGGACGGCGCGGTCGTCGTCCGGTCGCCGCAGCACACCGGTGCCGACGCCGGACGCTTCTTCCCGTTCGGCAACGCCACCGACCTGCCACCGGACCAGCGCGCCGAGGACGGCCGCTCGGTCTGCTTCGACCTGCCGCTCGACGAGCCGGTCGACGTGCTCGGCACCGTCCTCGTCCACCTCGCCGTGACGAGCGACCAGCCCCGGGCCACCGTGATCGTGCGCCTGTGCGACGTCGCGCCGGACGGGTCGTCGACCCTCGTGACCCGGGGTGTGCTCAACGCCGCGAAGCGCGACGGGATGGACCGGGACGACCCGCTCGAGCCCGGCGCCGCGGCGTCACTGCCGGTCCGGCTCGTGTCGACCGGTCACCGGTTCGCCGCGGGACACCGGCTCCGGATCGCCGTGTCGACGTCGTACTGGCCGTGGGTCTGGCCGCACGGCGTCACACCGACCGTCACGATCGACCCCGCCGGCTCGCACGTCGAGCTCCCGGTGTGGACCCGCGCCACCGACGACGGCGTGCGGTTCGAGCAGCCGGAGCGCTCCGAGCCGCTCGCGATCGACCGGGTCGCGCCGACCGAGGTCCTGCCGCAGCGCACCGTCACGCACGACGTCGAGTCGGGGGAGTGGACGCTCGACGTCGACCCCGGGTACGGCGGCGGACGCGTGTACCCGGACGGGCTCGTCTTCAGCGAGGACGCCCGCGAGACCTACCGCATCCGGTCCGACGACCCCACCAGCGCCAGCGCGACGTCCCGCTGGTCGATCGGCCTGGCGAAGCCGGAGTGGGCCGCACGGCTCGAGACCGCCTCCGAGGTCACCGCGGACGCCGACGCCTTCCACGTCCGGAACACCGTGCGTGCCTGGGCCCGGGACGGTGGTCCCGACGTCGCCGAGGTGCTCGTCGCCGAGCACACGTTCGTCGACGAGGTGCCGAGGACCTCGGCGTGAGCGGGCCGGAGCAGACACGGGTCCGGCAGCGTCCCGAGGTCCGGCGGGCGATGATCGTCGAGGCGGCACGCGCCGTGATCGTCCGGAACGGCGTCGGGGCGACGGGGCTGCGGGACATCGCCGCCGAGGCGGACGTCTCGGTCGGGACCGTCACGTACCACTTCGGCAGCGTCGCGGAGATCCTCAACGAGGTCGTCGTGCTCGAGACGGAGCGCTTCTACGGGGCGATCGTTGCCGCGGTCGACGCGGAGCCGGACCCCGTCGCCGGCATCCGCATGCTCGTGGAACCGCTCTTCGGGGACACCGAGCAGGTGCGGCAGCACTGGCGGATCTGGTCGGACTACTGGACGGCGGTCGTGCGGCGGCCCGAGGTCGCTGCGGAGTACGCCGAGCGGATCCGCGTGTGGGAGGCCTGCCTGGTCCGGGTCGTCCGTCGGGGCATCGAGGCGGGGGTGTTCACGCCCGCGGAGTCGCCCGAGATCGTGGCGCTCAAGCTCGCGGCGTACAGCGACGGGGTGGCGACGCAGATCGCGCAGGGGGTGCCGGACCTGACGAACACGGTCGCCCTGTCCTGGATGTGGACCTTCCTCGCCCACGAACTCGGTGTGGCACCTGCGCGTATCGGGGGAACCGCCGCAACGCCCTTGTGATGAGGTAAGGCTTGCCTTACCGTGGTCGCATGGCACGGACCCGGCGACAGCCCAGCGAACGCATCCTCATCGCCGGCAGTGTCGACGACCTTCCCGAGATGACCCGCATGCTCGAGGACCTGCCCGAGAACGCCTACGGCCAGGTCTTCGTCGAGGCAGCCCTCGCCGAGCAGGTCCGCACGCTCCCGGCGCCCCCGCGCGTCACGGTGACGTGGCTGCTCCGGAGCGCCCGGACGTCCGCGGTGTCACCCCTCGTCTTCGCCGACCACGGCGAGGCCCTCGCGCACGCCGTCACCGGGTGGGCGGCCGAGTGGTGCGTCGCCGACTGCGAACCGCGCACGAGCGTCTGGATCGGCTGCGCCGACAGCCCCTGGGTCGAGCGCGCCCGCTCCGTCGTGCAGATCGAACTGGCCGACGCCGGCTTCGACACACTCGTCGGCTGACCGGGTGAGGTCAGCCTTCGCTTCCTTGCGGCATACAAGAGAAGCGGGCACTGTTGTCACCATCGGATCCACCCCACTCGGGTGGGACCACGAGGCAGGAGGAAACGACATGACCAACACCACCAGCACCACGCCCACCACGTCCCCGTTCTCGACGACGCCGGAGCTCGCCGCTGGGGTGGCGCAGTTCCTCGCCCCCGTCGTGATCGACCTCGAGGCGCTCGTCGTCAACGGCAAGCAGGCGCACTGGCACGTCCGCGGCCGCAACTTCGTCGGCGTGCACGAGCTCCTCGACACCATCGTCGAGCACGCCCAGGAGTGGGCCGACCTCGCCGCGGAGCGCATCGTCGCCCTCGGCCTCCCGGTCGACTCCCGGATCGCCACGGTCGCCGCGAACACCACGATCCCGCCGCTGTCCGAGGGCTTCCAGAACTCCGACGTGACCATCACCGAGGTCATCGCCGAGATCGACGCCGCGCTGCTGCAGGTCCGCCGCGCCGTCGAGGGCCTCGACGAGGTCGACCTCAACAGCCAGGACGTCGTCATCGAGATCGAGCGCGGCCTGACCAAGGACCGCTGGTTCCTGCAGGCGCACCTCGCCGCGTAGACCCGACCGACTTCCGACGGGAGGCGCGGTGCCAGGTGGCACCGCGCCTCCCGTCTCGCTGTCACCGCGTCTGTTCATCGACCAGACCGGGCCCGTTCACCCGCCTGTACCCACGCACAGCCATCCTCGGATGGCACCCGTTCGGGGCACAGACGAGGGGAACACCCAATGCAGCACACTTCGCAGCGCCGCCGCCGCGCGGCGCTCGCACTCGGCGCCGCGCTCATCGCCGGCGCCGTCGCCCTGCCGGGCGCGGCCGAGGCCGTCGGGCAGCTCGCGCTGAACCAGCACGGCGGCGCACAGCGCCACCAGGGCGACCAGACCCGGTCGATCCAGCAGGAGATCAAGCGGGCCGGCGCGAAGAACGTCATCCTGCTCATCGGCGACGGGATGGGCGACTCCGAGATCACCATCGCGCGGAACTACCAGTACGGCGCGGCCGGTCGGCTCCCGGGCCTCGACGCGCTGCCGCTGACCGGCTCGTACACGACGTACTCCCTGTACAAGGACGGTGCGGACAAGGGCAAGCCCGACTACGTCACCGACTCGGCGGCCTCCGGCAGCGCCTGGGCGACCGGGACGAAGACGTACGACGGCGCGATCTCGGTCGACATCGACGGAAAGCAGCAGCAGACGCTCCTCGAGCTCGCGAAGGCGAACGGCCTCCGCACCGGCGACGTGTCCACCGCCGAGATCCAGGACGCCACCCCGGCGGTCCAGGTCGCCCACGTCGGCGCCCGCTCCTGCTACGGCCCGGACACGGCCTCGTGCGGCACCGACGCGCTGCAGAACGGTGGGCTCGGGTCGATCAGCGAGCAGCTGCTGAACACGCGCCCGGACCTCACCCTCGGCGGCGGTTCGGCGAGCTTCCAGCAGACCGCGAAGGCCGGGCAGTGGCAGGGCTCGACGCTCTTCGACCAGGCTGAGCAGCGCGGCTACCAGGTGGTCTCCGACGCCGACGGCCTCGCCGCCGTCCGTCGTGCGGACCAGTCGAAGCCGCTCCTCGGGCTCTTCACCCCGGGCAACTTCCCGACCCGGTACGCACCCACCACGGCGACCGTCGGCGGGGCGGACCAGGCACCGGTGCAGTGCACGCCGAACCCGGCACGCCTGTCGACCGGGCTGTCGCTGCAGTCGCTCACGAACAAGTCGATCGACCTGCTGAACCGTGACCGTGGGAAGACCGGCAAGGGCTTCTTCCTGCAGGTCGAGGGCGCGAGCATCGACAAGCAGGACCACGCCGCCGACGCCTGCGGCCAGATCGGCGAGACGATCGACTTCGACGAGGCCGTGCAGTCCGCACTCGCCTTCGCGAAGAAGGACGGCAACACGCTCGTCATCGCCACGGCCGACCACGCCCACTCGAGCCAGATCGTCGACAGCACGCCGCCGACCTCGCTCTCCACGGCGCTCCGCACCGCGGACGGCACCACGATGAAGGTCTCGTACGGCACCTCGGCCGCGGGCAGCTCGCAGCAGCACACCGGCACGCAGGTCCGCATCGCGGCGTACGGCCCGGGTGCCGCGAACGTCGTCGGGCTGTCGGACCAGACGGACACGTTCTCCACCATCCGCGACGGGCTCCGGCTGCACGACGACCTCGCGGCACTGTCGCGCGGCGCCCGCATCGACCTGTCCGTCGGTGCACCGCGTCCGAACCAGCGCGTGACGCTCACCGGGTCGCGGTTCGCCGGTGACCGCCAGGTGCGGGTCGCCGTCGGGTCGACCGACCTCGGCACGGTGGACGTCGTCGACGGCACGGCGACGGTGGCGTGGAAGGCGACGTCGGGGAAGTCGACGATCACCTTCACCGGCGTGCAGTCCGGCAAGCAGGCCTCGAAGCAGGTCCGGGTCCGCTAGCCTCCTCGGCTCGGTCGAGACGGCCTGGTGGCACCGGTCCCTCAGGGGGCGGGCGTCACCAGGCCGGTCTCGTACGCCAGCACCACCGCGTGCACCCGGTCCCGCAGCTGCAGCTTCGCCAGGATGCGGCCGACGTGCGTCTTCACCGTCTGTTCGGCGATGTAGAGCTCCGCCGCGATCTCCCCGTTCGACCGGCCCCGAGCCAGCAGCAGGAACACGTCGCGCTCCCGTTCGGTCAGCACCTCGAGCACCTCGGTCCGGGGTGCGGCCGGGAGCGGGCCCGCGACGAACGCCTCGACGAGGTGGCGGGTCACCCGCGGCGCCAGCAACGAGTCGCCCGCCGCGACGGTCCGGACCGCCTGGACGAGTTCGTCGGCGCTGGCGTCCTTGAGCAGGAACCCGCTCGCCCCGGCCCGGAGGGCGTCGAACACGTAGTCGTCGATGTCGAACGTCGTGAGCATGACGACCCGCACGGGCTGCGTGGCCGGGGCGGCCGTGATCCGTCGGGTCGCCTCGATCCCGTCGAGCTGGGGCATCCGGACGTCCATGAGCACGACGTCGGGTCGCAGCCGCAGCGCCTCGACGACCGCTTCGGCGCCGTCCGACGCCTCGCCCACGACCTCGACGTCGTCCTGGGCCTGGAGGATCGCCCGCAGTCCCATGCGGAACATCTGCTGGTCGTCCACCACCATCACACGCGTCATCGGGTTCCTCGGTCGGGCGGGGCCGTGCTCGGCTGGGCGGTGCTCGGGTGGGCGGACTGGGCCGTGCTCGGGTGGGCGGGCAGGGTCACGGCGACCCGGAACCCGCCGTCCGGGAGCGGCCCGTGCTCGATCGTCCCGCCGAGTGCCGACACGCGCTCCCGCATGCCGGCGAGCCCGAACCCGCCGTCGTCCGGGGGAGTGGCGGGGACGGTGCCGGCGGGTGGCGCGGCGTTGGTCACCTCGACCGCCAGCAGGGCGCCGCGCCGGGCGACCGTCACGATCGTGACCGCACCGGGAGCGTGCCGCGCGACGTTCCCGAGCGCCTCCTGCACGACCCGGTACGCGCTCAGCTGTGCCAGCCGGTCGTCCCCGTCGTCGGATGCGTCGTCGTCGAGGTGGAGCTCGACCGGGATCCCGGCGGCCCGCGTGGCCTGCACGAGCGCGGGGAGGTCGGCGAGCCGGGGCTGCGGCGCCCGTTCCGCCGAGCCGTCGCCGCGCAGGGTGCCGAGCAGCTGCCGCATCTCGCGGAGCGCCGTCCGCGAGGTCTCGGCGATCGCCGCGAACTCCGCACGTGCTGCCGGCGGGAGGTCGGCCACGCGGAACGGCGCCGACTCGGCCTGCATGTGCACGACGGACATGCTGTGCGCCACGACGTCGTGGAGTTCGCGGGCGATCCGGGAGCGTTCCTCGACCGACCGGCGGCGGGCTTGCTCGAGTTCGGCGTCGCGGCGGGCCTCGGCGAGCTCCACCCGGACGGCGCGGCGCTGCCCGATCGCCACGGCCGTCCCGGCGAGGAGCAGGTCGCTGCCTGCGGACACGACGAAGGTCGCGGCCCAGACGTCGGCCGGGTCCCACCGACCGGGGACCACCGCGACCAGGCCGAGCGTGAGCACCGTCGCCGCGGTCCAGACGGCGGCGGTGAGTCGCCAGTCCGTCCGGACGCCGAGCACGACGAGGAGCGCGCCGACGCCGATGATCGCGGTGACCGGGAGCGGCCACGGACCGGCCGGCGACCCGGCGGTGAGCAGCCCGAGGGCCGCCACCCCCGCCAGGTGCACCACCGAGGACGTCCGCGGCAGCACCGGAGCGAGCCCGAGCGAGACGGAGAGCACCGCGGTCACGAGCAGCGCGAGCGGGACGGGCACGTCGTACACGGCGACCGTCACGGGTGCGGCCACCGCGAAGAGCGTCGCGGCGACGACGACGAGCGCGATCCGGGCGGCGACGACGGGCCAGGTCGCCCACTCCCGGCGCGTCGACCACGGCCGGCGTCGGCGCGGCGTCGCGGGTGGGACGTGGGCGGTCACGGTCGTGCGGTCCCTCCGGAGTGGGCGAGGTGCGGTGCGGGGCGGGCGGCGTCGAGGACCGCTGCCCGGGCGTCCGCGCGGTCGTCCGCCCGGGCGGCTGCTCGGGCCTCCCGCTTCCGGGTGACTCTACCGATGACCCGGTCGACGGCGATCCCCAGTCCGGCGGCGACCACCATCGAGACCAGCGCTGCGACGAGCGGCTCGTGCAGCACGCTCGACGCCGCGAGGGCGATCCCGATCGAGGTGGCCGACCACGCCAGCCCGGCGACCGAGCTGATCGCGAGGAACCGGCGGTAGGGGAGCCGTGTCGCACCGGCGGTCGTGTTCACCGCGACGCGTCCGACGGGGATGTACCGACCGACGAGGATGAGGCTCGCGGACCGCCGTCGCATCTGGCGCTCGGCGAACGCGAACGCCGCGGCGATCCTCGGACGCCGGGACCGCGCGAGGCGGCCGAGTCCGATCCGACGGCCGATCCAGTAGGCGACGGAGTCCCCGGCGACCGCCCCGAGCGCCGCGGCAGCGAGAACCCCGGCGAGGACCGGCTGGCCGGAGGTCGCGGCGATGGCGGCGACCGCGACGAGGGCGGCCTCGCTCGGCACGGGTGGGAAGAAGCCGTCCACCAGGCAGAGCGCGAAGAGGACGACGAAGACGAGCGGGCTGGCCGCCAGCTCGACGACGAGCGGGGTGATCTGGTCGAACACGGTGGCTCCCTCCGCCGACGGACCTCGTCGACGGCTTCGACGCTACGGAGCGTGCGACCGGCTGCCATCCCGCGCGGGTCTCGACCACCCCCTACCGCGGTATGACTTCCCCCTGACGTGTCACGGAGCGGCCTCGGGGTCCGTCCGCGCGGCCTCGGTCGCTGCGGCCGCCTCGCGGATCCGTCGGACGACGGCGGTCGTGGAGTGCTCGGGCACGTAGTCGACCATGACGACCTCGCCGCCGTAGCCCTGCACCACCGCGGTCTCGCGCAGCATCTCGGGGGAGTAGTCGCCGCCCTTGACGTAGACCTCGGGGTGCAGCCGTTCGATGAGCGGAATCGGGGTGTCGGTGGCGAAGACCGTCACCAGGTCGACGCACGCGAGGGCGGCGAGGACACCGGCCCGGTCCTCGGCCGGGTTGATCGGCCGCTCCGGACCCTTCAGGCGCCGGACGGAGTCGTCGTCGTTCAGTGCGACGACGAGCAGGTCGCCCAGGTCCCGGGCCTGCCGGAGGTACGTCGTGTGCCCGCGGTGGACCACGTCGAAGCAGCCGTTCGTGAACACGATCCGTCGTCCGGCCTCCCGCGCGGCGTCCACCGCGGCGGCGAGCTCGTCGTGGTCGACGACGGTCGCGGCCGGCGCGGTCACCGACTCGAGCAGCGCCGCGGCCGAGCACACCGAGGTGCCGGCCTCGCGGACGACGACATCGGCTGCCGCCTGGGCGACCGACACGGCGTCGCGGAGCGGGGCGTGCACGGCGAGCGCCACCGTGGCAGCGGCGCAGAAGGTGTCGCCGGCACCGGAGGCCTGCTGCTCCGAGGCGGGGACCGCCCGCGTGCGGAATCCACCGTCGGAACCGTGCTCGACCAGGACCGTGCCGTCGCGGTCCAGCGTGACGACCGCCGCACGTGCGCCGGTCCGTCGGAGCACCTCGTGCCGGGCGTCCACGACCGCGGACGCCCGGTCCGGGCCGGTCCCGAGCGGCGCACCGAGCAGGGCGGCCGCCTCGCCGGCGTTGGGCGTCACGAGGTCGGGCCGGAGCGCCGCCCAGCGGGTGAGGTCGTGCGCGTCGACGACGACCGCGGTGGGACGGTCGGCGTCGAGCACGGGGACGACGTCGCCCGGGTCCACCCCGAGGCCGTAGTCGCAGACGACCGCGGCGTCGGCGCACCGCAGCGCGCGGGCGACGGCCTCGGCCAGCCGGACGCCGTGCTCGGCGGTGGGCTCCGCGGCGATCTCGTCGACGCGGACGACGACCCGGTCGCCGCCGACGACCCGCGACTTCGTCGTGGTGCGGGTGCCGGGGACGACGACCATGCAGGACGTGTCCACCCCGGCGGTGTCGAGGCGTTCGCGGAGCACAGCACCGGCCTCGTCGTCACCGAGCAGCCCGACCATCCGGACGCGGGCGCCGAGCGCGCGAGCGTTCACCGCGGTGTTCGCCGCGCCACCAGGGACCGCCACGGTCTCCGTCACGCGGACCACCGGGGCCGGGGCCTCGCGCGAGACCCGTTCGGCCTCGCCGACGGTCCAGCGGTCGAGGATGCAGTCGCCGATGACGACGACGAGCGGCTCGCGGTCGTCGACCGTGGCGACGAGGTCCCGGACGAGCCGGACGTCGACGCTCACCGGGCACCCCCGGCCGGCGGGGCCGCCTCGAGGTGCACGACCGTCGTGGTGGTGAGCTCGTCGAGCAGGTGCGGGCCGTACCCGAACCCGGCACCGGAGGCACCCCGGGGCTGCGCGCTGCCACCCGGGGCGCCACCGAAGACGGCGTTCACCTTCACCGTCCCGACGGGGAGTTCCGCGGCCGCACGCAGGGCGTGTCCGGTGTCGTTCGTGAGCACCGTCGCCGCGAGGCCGTAGCGGTCGGCCGCCGCGAGCCGCAGGCCCTCGTCGAAGTCCTCGACGACGCGCACGGGGGCGATCGGCCCGAAGGTCTCCTCGGTCATGACGAGCATGTCGTCGGTGACACCGGTGAGCACGGTCGCGGGGTAGAAGGCGCCCGGGCCGTCCGGTGTGGCCCCGCCGGTGCGCGCCGACGCCCCACGCTGCAGCGCGTCGTCGACGTGCGACTGCACGGTGCGCCGGAGCCGGTCGTCGACGAGCGGCCCGTACTCCGTTGCCGGGGCCGACGTGCGCCGCTCGGCCTCGGCGACGAGTGCGGCCAGGAACGGCTCGGCGACCGCGCGGTGCACGTACACCCGCTCGACGCTCGTACAGATCTGGCCGGTGTTCGCGAAGGCGCCGAGCGCCACCTGGGCGGCGGCCCACACCGGGTCGACGTCGGCGTCCACGACGACCGCGTCGTTCCCGCCGTTCTCCCGGACGACGTGGGCACGGGTCCGCACCGCAGCCTCGGAGAGCCGGTCACCGGTCGCGGTGGAGCCCACGTGCGCGTACACGTCGACGCCGTCCAGCGCGAGGAGCAGTTCACCCGTCGCGCCGTCGCCGTCCACCCCGACGAGGACGCCGTCCGGCAGGACCTCGGCGAGCAGGGCGTTCAGCCGGGCGATCGTGGCGGGGGAGCGCTCGCTGCCCTTGTGCACGACCGTGTTGCCGGTGACGATCGCGGCGCCGAGGATCCCGCACGCCACGGCGACCGGGTCGTTCCACGGGGTGAGCGCGAGCACCACGCCGCGGGGGTGCGGCACCGACCAGTCGGCAGCGCCGAACGCGCCGCGCAGGGCCTCGCCGCGGTGCACGGGTCCGAGCTCGGCGTACTGCACGAGCGTCCCGACCCCGGCCTCGACCCCGCCGAGCGCGTCGCCGGGGACCTTGCCGGTCTCCCGGGTGTTCAGATCAGCCAGCTCCTGGGCGTGCGCGCGGACGTGCTCGGCAGCGCGGTGCAGCAGGGCACCCCGCTCCGCCGGTGCGGTCCGGGCCCACATCGGGGCCGCGGCGCGGGCACGGGCGACGGCGGTGCGGACCTCCTCCTCGGAGGCGCGGCGCACCGTCGAGGCGAGGGTCCCGGTGGCGGGGTCGGCCACCACGATGTCATCGGTGGCGGGGGGAGCGATCGTCATGGTGTCCTTCCGGGGGACGGGCGGGGGTCCGACGGTCCTCGCGGGAAGCTGGGCACGCCCACGGCATCGCGTTTCTCGTCCATCCGAGCCCGCTGCTGGACGTCCGGGCGGCCCCTGGTCGGTAGACGGGACGGGTGCAACTGATCGGCAACGGTGGAGAACGGTTCGACGACGTCCGCGAGATCGGGGTGCTCCGGGGCGGGGGCCTCGGCGACCTGCTCTTCGCGGTGCCGGCGCTCGAGGCCCTGGCAGCGGCGTACCCCGACGCGCGCATCACCCTGCTCGGCACGCCGACCGCCCCGGCGGTGCTGCGCGGCCGGACCGACGCCGTGCACGCGTTCGAGGAGCTGCCGGTCATCCCGGGCGTCCGGGACTCCGGCGAGGGTGCCCCGACCCTCGCGGACTTCGAGTCGCGGCTCGCCGGGCGCTTCGACCTCGCCGTGCAGCTGCACGGGGGCGGACGGAACTCGAACCCGTTCCTGCTCCGGCTCGGCGCCCGGCACACGGTCGGCACCGCCACCGAGGACGCCGAGGTCACGGAGCGCTGGGTCCGCTACGTCTACTACCAGCACGAGGTCCTCCGGGCGCTCGAGGTCGTCTCGCTCGCCGGTGCCGCACCGGTGACCCTCGACCCCCGCGTGCGCGTCTCCGACGAGGAGCGCACGGCGGTCCGCGACCGGCTCGGCGTCTGCACCGCGTCGGACCGCAGCGGGCGGCTCGTCGCGATCCACCCGGGGGCCACCGATCCGCGGCGCCGCTGGAGCCCGGACCGGTTCGCCGCGGTCGCCCGGGCTCGGCTCGCCGCCGGTGACGACGTCGTCCTCGTCGGTGACGCCACGGACGTGCCCGCTGCGGCAGCGATCCGGGCCGCGCTGCCCGCCGACTCCGCGGACCGCGTGCACGACCGCACCGGCGCGCTCCCGCTCACCGACCTCCCGGCGGTCCTCGCGGCGGCGGACGTCATGGTCGGCGACGACTCCGGCCCGCGGCACCTCGCCGTGGCCGTGGGCACCCCGACGGTGGGCGTGTTCTGGTTCGGCAACGTGGTGAACGCCGGTCCGTTCGACCGCGGTCGGCACCGCGTCCACCTCTCGTACGTGACGCGGTGCCCGGTGTGCGGGGTCGACGTGACGCAGGTCGGGTGGACGGCCGAGCGCTGCGCGCACGACCCGTCCTACGTCGACGAGGTCGAGCCGCAGGCCGTGCTCGACGACGTCGCGGACCTGCTCCGCACCACGTGACTGGAGGCGCGGTGCGGGCCCGCACCGCGCCTCCCGTCCGTCAGACGGTCGCGTCTACGGCCAGCTCGGCTCCGTCGCCGGCATGATCGACAGCTCGCGGATCTCGCAGCCAGCCGGCTGCGCGAGCGCGAACAGGATCGCGTTCGCGACGTACTCCGGCTCGATGAGCTGCGCGTCCGACCCGGGCTTGTACTGCTCCGTGCGGTCCGCGAAGAAGTTCGTCCGCATGCCCGCCGGGATCACGTTCGTGACGCCGACGCTGCCGCCGGTCTCGGCGGCGAGGGCCTGCGAGAAGCCGCGGACGCCGAACTTCGACGCCGAGTATGCGGTGCCGTCCCCGACGCCGCGGAGGGCGAGCGACGAGGAGACCGTGACGACCCGACCGTGCGATGCCTCGAGCGCGGGCAGCGCCGCACGGACGACGGCCGCCGTGCCGAGCAGGTTGACGGCGACGATCCGCTCCCAGTCGCCGGACGAGATGCCGCCGATCGGGGCGGGCTTGTCGATCCCCGCCGCGGTCACGACGGCGTCAAGACCGCCGTGCCGCTCCGCTGCCTCGCGGACGGCTCGCTCGGTCGCCTCGGTGTCGGTGACGTCGACCGCGACGGCGTCGAGGCCGTCCGGGACGGCATCGATCCGGAGGTCGAGGACGATCGGCGTGCCGCCGGCCTCGGTGACCGCGGCGACGACCGCGGCCCCGAGGCCGGAGGCGCCGCCGGTGACGAGGACACGGCCGATGGGGGTGGTGGGGACGGGCATGGACTTCCTTCCGTGGTGGGGTGGTGGGGCGTGCCGGCTCAGCCGACGTGTTCGAGGGCCGCCGCGAGTCGCGTGGTCGACCGGCCGGGGTGGAACGGGACCGTCACGACGCGGCCGCCCCACTCGGCGAGGGTGTGCGACTCCGGGAGCTCGGCCGCGGTGTAGTCGCCGCCCTTCGCCCAGACGTCCGGACGGAAGCGGCGCAGGGCCTCGTCGGGCGTGTGCTCGTCGAAGACCACGACGGCGTCGACGCAGTCCAGCGCGAGGAGCAGCTCGACGCGGTCGTCCTGGCCCATGATCGGCCGGTCGGGGCCCTTGAGCGCCCGGACCGAGTCGTCGGAGTTCAGGCAGACCACCAGGCAGTCCCCGAGCGCCCGGGCTGCCGAGAGCGTGCGGGCGTGCCCGGCGTGCAGCAGGTCGAAGCAGCCACCCGTGGCCACCACGGTCCCGCCCGCGTTCCGCACGTCGTGCACGAAGCGCATCGCGTCGCGGTCGGCGCCGGGGACGCGCACGGGTGCCGGACCCTCCTGGGCGAAGAGCGCCGTGACGCCGCCCGCGGCGAGGTACTCGGACGCGGCGGTGACCCCGGCGGTGACGGCCTCGGCGACGTCGGCTCCCGAGGCGAGGGCGACGGCCACACCGGCGGCGAGACGGTCGCCCGCGCCACAGGGATCGCCTGCGGTGACGGAGGGTGCCGGGACGAAGCGGTTGCCGTCTCGGCTGCTCGCGACGAGCGCGCCGCGGTCGCCGAGCGTCACGGCGACGGCGCCGACGCGCCACGTGGCTACCAGGTGGGCCGCTGCCGCGGTGGCGAAGGTGACGTCCGCGCTGCCGGCGCTGCCCGCGCCCGCGTGGGGTGACACGACCGCGTCGGCGGTGAACCGGCGCGCCTCGGCGGAGTTCGGGGTCACGACCGCGACCCCGGCGACCGGCGTGGCGCCCTTCGGGTGCGGGTCCCAGACGACGGGGGTGCTCCGGGCCGCCCGGGCGAGGGCCTCCCGCATGCCCGGCGCAGCGGCGACCCCGCGGCCGTAGTCGGCGACGACGACGGCGTCGACCCCGTCGAGGGCGGCGGTCATCGCGTCGGTGACGTCCGGGACGGGCGGGGTGCCGCACCCCTCGTCGATCCGCACGAGCGCGTGGTCGACGACGCGCACGCGGGTCTTCACGGGTGTGGGCGCTCCGGACGGGCCCGCGACGACGGTGACGTCCGGGAGCAGGCTGCGGATCTCCGGTCCCCTGGAGTCGTCGGAGAGCACGGTGACGAGGGTCACGTCGTGGCCGTCGCGCGCGAGCATCGTCGCCACGAGGCCGGCGCCACCGGCACGGCGGTCGTCCGTGCGGACGTCGACGACGGGCACGGGCGCGTCGGGGCTGAGGCGTTCGCTCGTGCCGGAGACGTCGACGTCGAGCAGGGTGTCCCCGACGACGGCAATGCGGAGCCGCGGCGCGGTCGCGGACCCGTGCGGCACGGTGGGGTTCCCGTGCGGCCCGGTCATCGCCGTGCCCCGCGGCGGAGCGCCGGTTCCATCGCCCGGCACAGTGCGTGCACGAGGACGAGCTGCGCCTCCTGCACGTTCGCAGAGGGCCCGTCGATGCAGATCGCGTCGTCGACCGCCTCGGCGAGCGGGTTCGGCCGCGGCCCGGTCATCGCGATCGTCCGGGCCCCGACGGCGCGGGCGGCCTCCGCGGCGCGGAGCAGGTTCGGGCTCCGGCCGCTCGTGCTCAGCAGGACGAGGACGTCGCCGGCCCGTGCGTGCGCCGAGACCTGTCGGGCGAAGACCTGGTCGAAGCCGTAGTCGTTCCCGATGGCCGTCACGGCGGAGGACTCGGCGTGCAGGGAGATCGCCGAGTACGCCGGCCGGTCCCCGTCGAAGCGACCGGTCAGCTCGGACGTGAGGTGCTGCGCCTCGGCCGCCGACCCGCCGTTGCCCGCAGCGAGCAACCGGCGTCCGGCGACGAGCCGCGCGGCGATGTCGTCCGCCCATGCACCGATGTGGTCGCCGTGGTCGACGAGCGACGCGACCACGGGGACCGAGGCCGCCACGTGGTCGAGCACGATCCGAGCACTGGCGCTGGTGCGCTCGTCGACGGTCCCCGTGCGTTGGTCGATGGTCATCGTGCCGTCCTCTCGGTTGACTGGGTGGAGCGGGCGGTCCGTCCGGCCCGTGGACCGCGGGGCTCGGTGTCGATCGGGGCGAGGGCGTCGGGGACGGGGGCGGCGACCGACCGGCTGCCGGCGAGCAGCCGCCCGTAGACCCGCTCGCTGTCCGCGGCGACCTTCTGCCACGTGTAGCGCGACTCGGCACGCTCGCGGCCGGCCCGTCCGTACTGCGCCCGTCGGTCGGGGTCGTCGAGCAGACCGCCGACGGCCGCGGCGACGGCGTGCTCGTCGCGCGGGGGCACGTGCAGCCCGGTGGCGTCCTCGACGACGGTGTCGATCAGCCCCCCGACGCTCGACGCGACGACCGGGCGTCCGCACGCCATCGCCTCGAGCGGGACGATCCCGAACGGCTCGTACCAGGGCGCGCAGACGACGACGTCCGCGCTGCGGTAGACCGCCGGCATGTCGTGCTGTCCGAGCTGGCCCCGGAAGGTGACGTGGTCGCGGACACCGAGGGACCGCGCGAGCGCGTCGAGGCGCTGGTACTCCGGGTCGTCCGGGAGGTCGGCGCCGGCGACCCCGGCACCGCCGACGACGACGAGTTCGACATCGCGACCCTCGTGCACGAGCGCGGCGAGTGCGGCGATGGTGGTCCCGACGCCCTTGCGCCGGACGAGCCGCGACGCCGTGAGGATCCGGGCGGCACGGCCGCGCTCCTCCACGGGGAGACCCGCGCCCTCGGGTCGGAACAGCGACACGTCGACGCCGCAGGGCACCACGGAGATGCGGTGCAGCGGGACACCGAGCGCCTTCAGCTCGAACGCCTCGTCCGAGCACGTCGCCACGACCTGGTCGGCGCTGCGGCCCACCGCGGGCTCGAGCCACTCGCGCTCGGCCGGGCTCGTGTCGGCAGCGCCCTGGTGTCGGCGCTTCACGACCCCGAGCGCGTGGAAGGTCTGGACGACCGGGATGCGGACGCCGCCGGTGCGCGCCTGGACCTGGGCGACGGCTTCGAGGGCCGCGTGCCCGGACATCCAGAAGTGCGCGTGCACGACGTCGGGCCGGTCGACGAACCACTCCGCGGCGAGCACCGACGCGAAGGTCCCCATGTACGGGAAGAGGTCGTCCTTCGGGACCGCCCGCGCGGGCCCGGCATCGACGTGCACGACCTCGACGCCGGGGCGGAGCAGGACGCGCACGGGCTGGTCGGCGTCGTCGCGGCGCGTGTACACCGTCACCCGGTGCCCGCGGTCCGCGAGCGCGCCCGACAGTTCGGCGACGTGCACGTTCTGCCCGCCGGCGTCGACCCCGCCGAGGACCGCGAGCGGACTCGCATGCTCGGACACCATCGCGATCCTCATCGCGCACTCCCTTCCAGCGCGGCGGAGGCCGTGCGGTTCCGCGTCACGGCGCGCGTCACGGCGTCGTCGAGCAGGTCGTCCCAGTCCGCGGTGAAGCGGCCGAGTGCGTGCCGCGCGAGCGCGGCCTCGCGGGCGACGGCACCCCGTCGGCGCGCTTCGTCCGGGTCCTCGAGCAGGGTCCTGGAGGCGCGGACCAGCTCCTCGACGTCCGTCGCGATCGCGCCCGCCTCGGCCGGGACCGTGCGGGCCGCGTCCGTCGTCGCCAGGACCAGGACCGGCATCGCCAGGTGCATCGCCTCGATGAGCGACAGGCCGAGGGACGTCCACCGGTTCGGGTGCACGTACGCCCGGCGCTCGGCGAGGGCGGCGTGCATCGGGTCGGCGGGCACGTCGCCGCGGGCGACCACACGATCGCCGAAGCCGAGTTCGGGCAGGCGCTCGGTGCCCATGCCCCAGACGTCGACCGGTGCGACCGCGGCGAAGCGGGGGAGCAGGTCGGTCCCGACGACGCGGCCGCGGCGCACGGGTTCGTTGATGACGACGCCGAGTCGGTCGAGCGTGCCGGTGTACCGGGGCCCGGGGTCGACGACGCCGTGCTCGACGACCGTGGTCCGCGTCGAGCCGCAGTCCCACATGAGCGCGTTCCAGTGCGTGACGTGGGCGATGGTGACGTCGTCGCGGTCCCGCAGCGGGTGGCGGCTGTTCGGCACGTCCACACGGGGTGCGTTGTGCTCGACGAACACCATCGGGACCTCGCGCCCGCCGAGCAGCCGGCGCGCCCCGTCGAGTTCCTCGGGCCGCTGCAGCACCACGACGTCGACCTCGGCGTCGGCGACGTCGGCCGGGTCGATCTCGACGACGGAGGCCGGCCAGGCCCGGTCGGCACGGCCGAGCCCCCAGGCGTCCCGGGCGGGCGTGGTCGGGACGAGGTACTCGTGCTGGCCGCGGACGAAGGCGTCCATCCAGCCGCCGTGCACGTGCCACACGAGGATCCGCATGCAGGGCCTTCCGGTCGGGAGGAGAAGAAGAGGAGGAGGAGCAGTCCGGAAGCTACGCAGCTCCTTCTGGCGTGCTCCGCAGACTTCTCCGGACCATCCGGGAAGCGCGGTCGAGCAGCCGCCGATGCGCCTCGAGGACGTCCTCGATGCGCACGGAGGACAGGCACGGGTGCCCCGGCACCGGGCACTCTCGGGCGCGGCTGAGGCGACACGGAGCCCCCTGGTCGCCGAGCAGTTCGACGAGCGGTGCGTCCGGCGCCCACTTGACGGCCGGGACCACCGGCGAGAACAGGCTGACGATCGGCGCGCCCACCGCTGCGGCGAGGTGCGCCGGCCCGGTGTTGCCCACGACGACGACCTCGGCACCGGCCAGGACCGCCGCGAGCTCGGCCGGCGTGGTGCGTCCGCCGAGGTCGATCGCGGTGTCGCCGGCGACCCGCGCCGTCAGGGCGCGCTCGCCCGGCGAGCCCGTGACGACGACGGCGGTGCCC
>NZ_JABXGF010000220.1:0-249 GCF_025407985.1 Curtobacterium sp. C2H10
GGGTTTTAGAGTGCAGCTGGCGGAAGTTTTTGAGCTCTTCCATCGGCAGGTCGTAGCCGGTCAGATGCAGGAGGCTGTAGAGCAGCATCGAGGCGTGGCCGTTGGACAGCACAAAGCGGTCGCGATCGTACCAGTGCGGGTTCTCCGGGTTGTGCTGGAGGAAGTCATTCCACAGGACTTCGGCGATATCCGCCATGCCCATCGGGGCGCCGGGATGGCCGGAATTGGCTTTCTGAACTGCGTCCATGC
>NZ_JABXGF010000221.1:0-249 GCF_025407985.1 Curtobacterium sp. C2H10
CTACCCGGGTGCTCAGCACCTTTAGCGATATGCGCGCATCTTCCGCCAGACAGGCCAGAATGGCGCGATCGATATTATCAATTAAGTGTTCCACTATTTTTACCTGCTAAATAAAAGCGATATCAGGTTTTCACCTTAGATCATGCATATCAACCTGTCATCTGATTAACGACAATAGCGGTACGCAAACGGAGGTAGAAAAATGAAACATACGGTGACGGGCGTCTGGCAAATGAGCCTGGCGATGAT
>NZ_JABXGF010000222.1:0-249 GCF_025407985.1 Curtobacterium sp. C2H10
GCCTGAGACTCCGTCAAACCTGTATGCTGAAACCAGCTTCTCTTCATAGCTGGACCTCATACAGTCGGATGAACTCTATGGCACGTTCGCGTGCCCCCGGTTCGTTATGAACCATCTCTTGCAGCAGCTGCACGGCGAGAGATGGCTCTTTATGACCGACGATAGAAATACCGCGGGACATATTAGGGGCGATGGTGATGGCCCCTTTTCTACGCAATGCGCGCAGGTGTTCAGCGGCCGCGTTCGGAG
>NZ_JABXGF010000223.1:0-248 GCF_025407985.1 Curtobacterium sp. C2H10
GGATTTGACGGTACGCGGCGCTAAGCTGCTGCTGATCAACCCGACCGACTCTGATGCGGTAGGTAACGCCGTGAAGATGGCTAATCAGGCGAAGATCCCGGTTATTACCCTTGACCGTCAGGCGGCGAAAGGTGACGTGGTTAGCCATATTGCTTCTGATAACGTGCTCGGCGGCAAAATGGCCGGCGACTATATTGCGAAGAAAGCGGGTGAGAACGCTAAGGTTATTGAGCTGCAGGGTATCGCAG
>NZ_JABXGF010000224.1:0-248 GCF_025407985.1 Curtobacterium sp. C2H10
GGACAGATGACCGAGGACGAACGGCAGCAGAAGCTGCAGCATAATCTTGCCGACCTGCTCCAGGCTGCCGCCGGCGCCGTGCAGATTCATCAGTAGCCCGACCAGCAGCGGTGAAATGAAAATTCCCAGCAGGCTCGATGCCGAGGCCGAACATACGGCCGCCGCTACGTTTCCGCCAGCCAGCGAAGTGAAGGCGATCGCTGACTGTACGGTAGCGGGCAGAATGCAGAGATATATAAAGCCGGTAT
>NZ_JABXGF010000225.1:0-248 GCF_025407985.1 Curtobacterium sp. C2H10
GGCGATACACAGCACTTTGTCTCTGGCGCGCATATTACGAAATAAATGGTACACCGCGATGATATTAGCCAGCACCATCACCAGTCCCAGCGCGCCGGTCTCGGTCAGGGAAAGCTTTTTGCCGATATAGCGCATAAATCCCTGGCAATACTTTTGGAAAAGAAAGCAGATCGGGAAGGTCCCTGCCAGCATAATGCCAATATATCCCGCTATTTCGATAGCGCGGTACAGGCTTTTCTCATCGGCAA
>NZ_JABXGF010000226.1:0-248 GCF_025407985.1 Curtobacterium sp. C2H10
GTCTTATCCTGTTCCTTCCTCATCTACTTGTTCTTCTACTGCTTCTGGATCCTCCTGAACGTACTCCCGTAGGCCGCGACCATCACCCTGTCGTTCGAGCCGGTCTTTCTCATGTCCTTCACGTTCATCATCACGTTCTCCTGTGTCTCCTCCGCCCTTCTCCTATCTTTTTTACTCATCTTCATGTCCACGAGACTATGCTTCATCATCTTTGCCGTCTTCTGCTTCTATTTTTCGGCGAAGACCAC
>NZ_JABXGF010000227.1:0-247 GCF_025407985.1 Curtobacterium sp. C2H10
GGTCTACTACGAGCGCGCCAAAGATCTGTTGAGCAACCTCGATGAGCTGGACGGCATATTCCAGCACGATCCCTCCAGCATCAGCGGACGACTGCGGGTAGATATGCCCGTCGGCCTGGCAAAAAAGCTGATTATTCCGCGGCTGCCGGCTTTTTTGCAGCAGTATCCAGGAATCGAGCTCGAACTGAGCAGCAGCGATCGGCTGGTTGACGTGATCCGTGAAGGTTTTGATTGCGTCGTCCGCGTC
>NZ_JABXGF010000228.1:0-246 GCF_025407985.1 Curtobacterium sp. C2H10
TCTTTACGCCGCCTCACCCCAATTGACAACGTTGTCTTTTATGGATGAACCGCATCCAACCGACAAGATGTAATGCTTAGGATAGGCTGAAACCCCTGATGGGTGTCAATACGGCAGATATGATAAATAGTGAAAAATTTAATCGATTAAAATTTGCTGCCCTTTTCTGCGGGCAATTTCGCATGAGAAATGAGGCATTTAGGCTTTTTTGGGGAGCTGTTGCGGCTAGCGCCTAAACGTTTGAAT
>NZ_JABXGF010000229.1:0-246 GCF_025407985.1 Curtobacterium sp. C2H10
GTCGAACAGATCGTCATAGAACTGCAGCCCGGCTTCATTCGGCTCCTGCTCGTCGCCCAGCGGGAAAATACGCGTCCAGGCAATAGAGGTACGAAAGCATTTGAAGCCCATTTCCGCAAACAGCTGAATGTCATCTTTATAGCGATGATAAAAATCAATCGCCTCATGGTTAGGGTAATTTTTACCCGCCACCACGCCGTCGGTAATTTCACGCGCCACGCCGTGGGCGCCTGCGGTCATCACGTC
>NZ_JABXGF010000022.1:0-52635 GCF_025407985.1 Curtobacterium sp. C2H10
CTCGTGCTGCGCACAACCAAACGCACCACGAACCGCGCGGAACCGCGGTTCGACGCGCGTTCGGTTGTGCGACGGCAAGCGACGCCGCGGGCCGCGACCGCGGGCCCCGCGCCGCGTCAGCGCCCGGCGCGCCCGCCGGGCACGCGGTACTTGAACCCGACGTGCGAGCCCGTGAACCCCAGCCGCTCGTAGAACCGGTGCGCGTCCGTCCGGTCCGCGTCCGAGGTCAACTGCACGAGCGGCGTCCCGAGTTCCCGGGCGGCGACGTCGACCACCCACCGCATCACCGCGCTGCCGATCCCGCCCGAGCGCACGCCACTGCTCACCCGGACCGCCTCGACGAGCAGCCGGGCGGATCCACGCCGGGCCATCCCGGGGATCCGCGTGAGCTGCAGCGTGCCGACGACGACGTCCCGCTCGTCCGTCACGACGAGGAGCGCGTTCGCCGGGTCCTCGACGATCGCCCGGAGCGCGGCGGCGTACAGCGGCTCGTCCTCCGGCGCGGCGACGTCCCCGCGTGCGGCACTGATCGGGTCGTCCGACAGCAGCGCCATCAGGGCGTCGAGGTCGTCGGGCGAGGCGTCCCGGACGGTGACCGGGCCGGAGCGGGCGACGAGGGTGACGGGCAGGGTGAGGTCGTGGAGCACGGGTCCCACCCTGCCCGATCCGCTCAGGGGACGGTGTGCCCCGCTGCGGTGAACACGCGGTACCACTCCTCGCGCGAGAGCACGACGTCCGACCCGGCGGCAGAGTCCCGGACGCGCTGCGGGTTCGTCGTGCCGAGGACGACCTGGAAGTGCGCCGGGTGGCGGGTGATCCACGCCACGGCGATGCCCGTCGGGGTGACCCCGTGCGCGGCCGCGAGCTCCTCGAGCACGTCGTTCAGCTCGGCGTAGTGCTCGCGGTCGCCGAGGAAGACGCCGTCGAAGAAGCCCTTCTGGAACGGTGACCAGGCCTGCAGCGTGATGTCGTTGCTGCGCGAGTGGTTGAGGATGTCGTTGTCGCGGTCGATCGACTGGTCGAGGCCGCCCATGTTCGCCGTGACGCCCTGCGCGATGACGTTCGCGTGCGTGATGCTCAGCTGCACCTGGTTGAACGCGAGCGGCTGCTGCACCGAGCGGCGCAGCAGGTCGACCTGCCCCGGCGTGTGGTTCGAGACGCCGAAGTGGTGGACCTTGCCGACGGCGTGCAGCTCGTCGAAGGCCTTCGCGACCTCTTCCGGCTCGACGAGGGCGTCGGGACGGTGCAGCAGGAGGACGTCGATGTGGTCGGTCTGCAGTGCCGTGAGGGACTCGTGCACGGACTCGATGATGTGCTCGTACGAGAAGTCGAAGTACGCGCCGTTCGGGGTCGGGCGGATGCCGACCTTGGTCTGCAGCACGATCTCGGCGCGCTCGGCGGGGGAGAGCGTGACGGCCGCGCCGAACCGCTCCTCGCAGCCGTGCCACCCGCCGTACACCGCGGCGTGGTCGAACATGGTCACGCCCGCGTCGCGCGAGGCGCGGTAGAGCGCACGGATGTCCTCGTCGCTCATGTCGTTGATCCGCATCAGGCCGACGACGACGTCGGAGGCGGTGAGGTCCGTCTGTGGCAACTCCAGTGTCTTCACGCCCTCGATCCTGCCATCGGCGTGCCCGGCCAGGCAGGCCCTGTCCGTACCGGCATCGGTGCGAGCGACGGACGGGAGGCGCGGCTCGGTCCCGCCACGGCCGTCGCGGCCGTCAGGCGGTCCGGTTCAGGGCACCAGGACCGCGAGCACACCGGTCCCGTCGGCCCAGCCGCCGGTGAGCGTGCGACCAGCGGGCAGCTCCGCCCCGACGGCACGGGCGACGACGAGCGTCCCGTGGTCGGTCGCGACGGAGGTCAGGGCGCCGGAGGTCTGCGCGTCCACGGTCGTCACGGTGGGGGAGTCGGCGTCGGACCCGCTGCCCGAGGCCGTCCCCTCGGCGTCCCACGCCCCGGATCCGTCGGCGCGCTCGAGGGTGGCCTCGTGCCCGCCCGTGGCGATCGCCCGGCGCAGGACGTCGGCGTACACCGGGTCGCCCACGGCGTCGTAGACCCAGCGTCGTCCGAGCACGGAGTGGTCCATCTCGGTCACGAGGAAGGCCTCGGCGCCGACGAGCGGTGCGCCGCGGTAGGTCAGCGGTGCCTGGAGCACCCGACCGTCCGTGGTGCGCACGAGCACCGTCTCGACGCCGACCTCGCCCGCGGGGTCGTCGAACCGGAACTTCCCCGCGATCGCGAGGTCGTCGCCGGCGGACACCTCGCTCCAGGGCTGGTCCGGCAGCCAGGCGGCGAGCGCCTCGAGCTTCGACGGGCGGAGTTCTGCACGGTGGATGACGGCCATGCCCCGACCGTACCGGGGTCAGTGCACGGAGAACCCGCCGTCGATCGCGATCGACTGCCCCGTGACGTACGCCGAACCGGGGCCGGCGAGGAACACCGCGGCGGCGGCGAAGTCCGAGGCGAGCCCGTTCCGCCCGACCAGGGTCCGTGCCGCGAGGGCGGCGACGGTCGCGGGGTCGGCACCGAGCCGTTCGTTGAGCGGGGTCCGGACGAAACCGGGGACGAGGACGTTGGAGGTGACCCCGTGCCCGGACCAGGCCTCTGCCTGGGACCGGGCCAGCGCCTCCAGGCCCGCCTTCGAGACCCCGTACGCGCCGCTGGCGGCGAAGGGGCGGTGCGCCTGCTGGGAGCTGATGCCGATGATCCGGCCGTACCCGCGAGCGGCCATGCCGGGCGCGAGCCGCTGCCCGAGCACGAACGGCGCGTCGAGGTTCACGGCCATCGTGGCGTCCCAGGTGTCCTCGTCGAGGTCGGCCATGGGCGGCCGCAGGTTGATCCCCGCGGAGTTGACGAGCACGTCGACATCGCCCGCAGTGTCGGCGAGGGCGTGGGCTCCGGCGCGCGTGGACAGGTCTGCGACGATGCCGTCGGCCGAGCCACCCGCCTGCCGGATCGCAGCGACGGTGGCGTCGATGGTCGCCGCTGTCCGGGCAGCGACGAGCACGTGTGCGCCGGCGTCCGCGAGGGCGGTGGCGATCGCTCGCCCGATGCCGGAACTGCCTCCCGTCACCAGGGCGGTGCGTCCGTCGAGGCCGAAGAGCTGCTGCAGCGACATCCGGCCAGGTTAGCGAGGCCCCGTACGCTGGGCCGGTGCGTGACGACCTGCTGCCGATGCTCGCCTGCCCTGTCTGCGCCGAGCCCCTCGGCCGTGTCGACGGTGGCCAGGTCGGCTGCGCCACGGGCCACCGGTTCGACGAGGCCAAGCAGGGGCACCTCACGCTGCTGCCCGCGAAGCGTCGTGCGCTGACGGCGGACACCCCGGAGATGGTCGACGCCCGACTCCGCTTCCTGGGGCGCGGGCACTACGCGCCGGTCGAACGGGCCGTGGCCCGGGCGGTCGCGTCCGTGGACGTGCCCGGTGTCGTCCTCGACGTCGGGTCCGGGCCGGGCACGTACCTCGCGCACGCGCTCGAGGCCGTCCCGCGGCTCGGGGTCGCGCTCGACCTGTCCGCGGTCGCGATCCGACGGGCCGCTCGCATCCACGAGCGTGCGGGGGCCGTCGTCGGGGACGTGACCGAGCGCCTCCCGGTCGTCGACGGCGCAGCCGCGGTCGTGCTGGACGTCTTCGCGCCACGCAACCAGACGGAGTACGCCCGTGTGCTGCACCCCGAGGGCCTCCTCGTGGTGGTGACCCCGCGCACCGGACACCTGGCGGAGCTGGCCGAGGCGACGATCACGGTGGACCCCGAGAAGGAACGGCGGCTGCACGACTCCCTCACGCCCGCGTTCGAGCAGCGTTCGGCCGAGGACCTCACGTGGACGATGGAGCTGTCCGCCGAGGACGTCCACGACGTGGTGCACATGGGGCCGAGCCACCACCACGTCGACCCGGAGCAGGTGTTCGCGCCGACGAGCGTCACCGCTGCCGTGACGGTCAGCACGTGGAGTCCCGCGCGCTGACCGCCCGTCACCGCGCCCGTCGCCGGGCGGTGTGGGCTCGCCCACGTGCACGATCGACCGCGATCCCGGTCCGGGCGAGCAGGAGCACGGCGCCGACACCACCCGCGCCGATCGGGGTCACGAACAGGCCGAGGTCCGTCCCCGGCAGCCGCCACCAGTCGATCGACCACGCGGCGACGACCGCGAACGCCAGCAGCAGTCCGGCTCGCCACCACCAGCGCCCCGGCAGCCGTCCGACGCCGAGCGTGGCCAGCACCAGGAGCGCCCAGCACCCCTCCGGCGCGAAGGACCGCGGGTCGTTCGTCCCGCAGGTGGACACGGCGCACTCCCACCGGACCTGGTCGGCCACGCCCGCGTACCAGCGGAACAGCAGCACGGCCGCGACGAGGGCGAGGAGCGCCACCGGCGGCCCGGCCCATCGCCACACCCGGCCGAACCGGGAGCGGCGTCGACGCGCGGCCACCCACCCGTCGCCGAGCTCGTAGCCGGGCATCGGACGGAACTCGGGCATGCCGGCACGCTACCGGCGGTCGGATTTCGTGGGGAAGTGGCTCGGAAACGTCACGCGACGTCGAGCGCCCAGATCACGCCGAAGCGGTCGCGGAGCTGCCCGGCCAGCGGCGCCCAGGCCGACGGACCGAGCGGCTGCCGGATCTCGGCCCCCTCGGACAGCGCCGCCCAGTACCGCTCGAGCTCGGCCGCGTCGTCACCGTGCACGTACACGTAGAAGGCGTTCGTGCCCTGGTCGTACGGCTGCCCCGGCCAGACGTCGAAGGCCATCACCCGCAGCCCGGCGTCGGTGGCGACCTGACCCCAGACGATGCGGTCGGCCCAGTCCGGCTCGTCCGAGGCGCCCATCGCACCGTAGGTCATGGACGCGACCTCGCCGCCGAAGACCGAGGCGTAGAAGTCGAGGGCCGCGCGGGCCTGTCCGTCGAAGTTGAGGTGGGTTGTCGTTTCGATGCTCATGGGACCAGCATCCCGGGCATTGCGGTCAAATCCTGTCCGCTTCTCCACCGATACTGGAGGCATGTCCGGACCGTCCTCGCGCATGCTCGCGCTGCTCTCGCTGCTGCAGGTGCACCGGGACTGGCCCGGCGACGAGCTCGCCGGGCGGCTCGAGGTCAGCCCGCGCACGCTCCGCCGCGACGTCGACCGGCTCCGCGGCCTCGGCTACCGAGTGGAGGCACTGCGCGGCCCGGCCGGCGGGTACCGGCTGGCAGCGGGTGCGGACCTGCCCCCGCTCCTGTTCGACGACGACCAGGCGGTCGCGATCGCCATCGCGCTCGCCGTGGCACCCGCGTCCGGTGCGGACATCGCCGAATCGGCCGCCCGGGCGCTCGCGACGGTGCGGCAGGTGATGCCCGCGCGTCTGCGCACACGGGTGGACGCGATCGACGCGGTCACGTCGGCCGGCCGCACCCCCGTCGACCCGGAGGTCCTCGTCGCGGTGAGCGAGGCCGTCCACCTCGGCGAGGTCCTCCGCTTCGGGTACGGCCCCGACGAGACGCCCCACCGGGTCGAGCCGCACGCGGTGGTCGCCCGGAACGGCCGCTGGTACCTGCTCGACTGGGACCTCGACCGCGACGACTGGCGTACCCACCGCGTCGACCGCATCACCCCGCGGATGCGGACGCGCGTGCCGTTCACGACACGGCCCGTGCCCGGTGGCGATCCGGCAGCGTTCGTGGCCGCGCGGTTCAAGGGGTCCGACCGCGAGGACGTCTGGCCGTGTACCGGCACCGCCGTCCTCGAGGTGCCGGCCGAGACCGTCGCGCCGTACCTCCCCGACGACGCCGTGCTCGAGCCGCTCGGCCCGGACCGGTGCCGTCTCACGCGCGGCTCCTGGTCGTGGGAGGGCCTCGCGGCGGCGTTCGCCGGTGCCACCGCGGACTTCACCGTCGAGGGGCCCGACGAACTCCGTGCGGCGACGGCCGTGCTCGCCGAGCGGCTGGGGCGAGCGAGCGGGCGTTAGTGACGCGCATGCGTGTGTCAGGAGCGCGTCAGGAAACCGTTAGGGACGGGTCCGGAGGGGCGGTGCCGGATCCAGCATCGGTTCGGCACCACACGTGGTGCCGTCCGCGTCGCCCGGCGCGGACCCCGTGAACCTCTGGAGTCCCTCGTGTTCGACGTCTTCGTCGTCGCCGGTGTCCTCGCCGTGTTCGGCGTGGTGGCACTCATCGCCAAGGCGGTGGAACGGCTGTGATCGTCATCACCATCGCCGCCGCCGTCCTCGGCGTCGCCTCGCTCGTGTACCTCGTCTGGGCCCTCGTGCGCCCGGAGAAGTTCTGATGAGCACCGCGGACACGTGGGCCGGGATCGTCCAGGTCGCCACCCTCGTGCTGCTGCTCGTCGTCGCCTACCGGCCGCTCGGCGACTGGATGGCGCGGGTGTTCACGCCGACGCGGCACAGCCGGATCGAGCGCGGGGTCTACCGGGTGATCGGCGTCGACCCCGATGCCGAGCAGTCGTGGCCCGCGTACCTGCGCGGCGTGCTGCTCTTCAGCGCCGTCGGGCTGCTGCTCGTGTACCTCCTGCAGCGCATCCAGGTCGTGCTGCCCGGCGACCTCGGGCTGCCGAACGTCGGTCCGTCGCTCGCGTTCAACACGGCGGCCTCGTTCGTCGCGAACACGAACTGGCAGTCGTACTCGCCCGAGGTCACCGTCGGGTACACGGTGCAGATGGCCGGCCTCGCGGTGCAGAACTTCCTCTCCGCGGCGGTCGGGCTCGCCGTCGCCGTGGCGCTCGTCCGCGGCTTCGCCCGTCGACGCTCCGGCACGCTCGGCAACGTCTGGGTGGACGTCGTCCGCGGGACCGGCCGGCTCCTGCTGCCGGGAGCGTTCGTGTTCGCGATCGTGCTCGTCGCCGGTGGTGTCATCCAGTCGTGGGGGAGCGGCACCGACGTCACGACCCTGATCGGCGGGACGCAGCACATCCCGGACGGGTTCGTCGCCTCGCAGGAGGCCATCAAGGAACTCGGCACGAACGGTGGCGGCTACTTCAACGCGAACTCGGCGCACCCGTTCGAGAACCCCCAGGCGTGGACGAACCTCGTCGAGGTCTTCCTCATGCTCGTCATCCCGTTCTCGCTGCCGCGCACGTTCGGCCGCATGGTGGACGACGACCGTCAGGGCTACGCGATCCTCGCCGTGATGGGCGCGATCTTCCTCGTCTCGCTCTCGGTGATGTCGATCGCCGAGCTCGGTGGCGGCGGCAGCGCGACCCACGCCGCCGGGGCCGCCATGGAGGGCAAGGAGGTGCGGTTCGGCATCCTCGGCACGACGCTCTTCGGGACGACGTCGACCGCGACGTCGACCGGCGCCGTGAACGGCATGTTCGACAGCTTCACGCCGATCGGCGGGATGATGGCGCTCGTCAACATGATGCTCGGCGAGGTCACCCCCGGCGGCGTCGGCTCCGGGCTGTACGGGATGCTCGTGCTCGCGGTCATCACGGTGTTCATCGGCGGGCTGCTCGTCGGTCGGACCCCCGAGTACCTCGGCAAGAAGATCCGGGCCCGCGAGATGACCTTCGCGTCGCTCTACATCCTCGTCACCCCGACCCTGGTGCTCCTCGGCACCGGCCTGTCCCTGGTGCTCCCGGGCGTCCGTGAGCAGGTCGTCGGCACGTCGATCTTCAACCCGGGCAACCACGGCCTGTCCGAGCTCCTCTACGCCTTCACCTCGGGCGCGAACAACAACGGCTCGGCGTTCGGCGGCCTGACGGCGAACACGACGTGGATGAACTCCGCGCTCGGCGTCGTGATGCTGCTCGGCCGGTTCGTCCCGATGGTGTTCGTGCTGGCGCTCGCCGGGTCCCTCGCGACCCAGGACCGGGTGCCGGAGACCGTCGGCACGCTGCCCACGCACCGGCCGCTGTTCATCGTCCTGCTCGGCGGCGTCGCCGTCGTCGTGACCGCACTCACCTACTTCCCGGTGCTCGCACTGGGACCGCTCGCAGAAGCCCTCGCCCGATGAAAGCCGAGACCATGACCACCGCGACCTCCGAGCACGAGGCGACCAGCGCCTCCAGGCCGGCCACACGCTCGTCCGCCTTCGGACCCCGTCAACTCGTGGCGGGCCTCCCGGGTGCCCTGCGCAAACTCGACCCGCGACTGATGTGGCGGAACCCCGTCATGTTCATCGTCGAGGTCGGCGCCGCGCTGACGACGGCAGCAGCCGTCGTCGAGCCGTCCGCGTTCACCATCGCCATCGCCGTGTGGCTCTGGCTCACCGTCGTCTTCGCGAACCTCGCGGAGTCGGTGGCCGAGGGCCGGGGCAAGGCGCAGGCCGACACGCTGCGGAAGACCCGCTCGACCACGAGTGCCCGTCGGGTGCTCCGGTACGACCGGTCCGACGCGGCGGCGACCGGCAACGAGACCGAGGAGGTCGCGTCCGTCGACCTCGCCAAGGGCGACGTCGTGGTCGTCGTCGCGGGCGAGGTGATCCCGGGCGACGGCGACGTCGTGGACGGCATCGCGTCCGTCGACGAGTCGGCCGTGACCGGTGAGTCCGCCCCGGTCATCCGCGAGTCCGGCGGCGACCGGAGTGCCGTCACCGGCGGCACCCGGGTGCTCTCGGACCGCATCGTCGTGCGCATCACGTCGACCCCTGGTGAGACCTTCATCGACCGGATGATCCGGCTCGTCGAGGGTGCCGCCCGGCAGAAGACGCCGAACGAGATCGCGCTGAACATCCTGCTCGCCTCGCTGTCGATCGTGTTCGTGATCGTCTGCCTGACGATGCAGCCGATCGCCGGGCTCGTCGGGGCGACCGTCAGCGTGCCGGTGCTCATCGCCCTGCTCGTCTGCCTCATCCCGACGACGATCGGTGCCCTGCTCTCCGCGATCGGCATCGCGGGCATGGACCGACTCGTGCAGCACAACGTCCTGGCGATGTCCGGCCGTGCGGTCGAGGCCGCCGGGGACATCACGACCCTGCTGCTCGACAAGACCGGGACGATCACGTACGGCAACCGTCGGGCGTCGCGCGTGGTGCCGGTCCCCGGTGTCACGGAGCCGGCCCTGATGGAGGCGGCTGCCCTGTCGTCTGCCGCGGACGGGACCCCCGAGGGGCGGTCCATCGTCGACCTCGCCGCGGGAGCGGGCGTCGCCCCGGACCTCCCCGCCGGTGCCGTCGAGGTGCCCTTCACCGCACAGACGCGCATGTCCGGCGTCGACCTGCCCGATGGCAGCTCCGTGCGCAAGGGTGCCGCTTCGGCAGTGCTCGCCTGGGCTGCAACCGGCTCAGCGGGTGTCCCCGAAGCGGTCGCGCAGGCCATCGACGCCACGGTGGTCGAGGTCTCGGACCAGGGCGGTACCCCGCTCGTCGTCGGACGCCGCGCACCCTCCGGTGCGGTCACGCTGCTCGGGGTCGTCCACCTCAAGGACGTCGTCAAGGACGGCATGGCGGCACGGTTCGCCGAGCTGCGCGAGATGGGGATCCGCACGGTGATGATCACCGGCGACAACCCGCGCACCGCGAAGGCGATCGCCGCCGAGGCCGGTGTGGACGACTTCCTCGCCGAGGCCACGCCGGAGGACAAGCTCGCCCTGATCCGCAAGGAACAGGAGGGCGGCAACCTCGTCGCGATGACCGGTGACGGCACGAACGACGCCCCGGCCCTGGCGCAGGCGGACGTCGGCGTGGCGATGAACACCGGGACGACCGCGGCGAAGGAGGCCGGCAACATGGTCGACCTCGACTCGGACCCGACGAAGCTCATCGACGTCGTCCGGATCGGCAAGCAGCTGCTCATCACCCGCGGGGCGCTCACGACGTTCTCGATCGCGAACGACATCGCCAAGTACTTCGCGATCATCCCCGCGATGTTCCAGATGGCGTTCCCCGGGCTCGCCGCGCTCAACGTCATGGGGCTGCACAGTCCCGCGTCCGCGATCCTCAGCGCCGTCATCTTCAACGCGCTCGTGATCGTGGCGCTCATCCCGCTGTCCCTCCGCGGCGTCGCCTACCGCGCCGCCTCGGCATCGTCGATCCTCGGCCGGAACCTGCTCCTCTACGGGCTCGGCGGCGTGGTCGTCCCCTTCATCGGCATCAAGCTCATCGACCTCGTGGTCGGTCTCATCCCGGGGTTCTCCTCATGACGTCTGCATCTCGTTCCTCGTTCCGCTCACTCGGGGTGGCCGTCCGGCTCACCCTCCTCAGCACCGTGGTGCTCGGCATCGCCTACCCGCTCGCGGTGTGGGGCGTCGGCCAGGCCGCGTTCCACGACCAGGCGAACGGCTCGATGGTGACGTCGTCGGACGGCACCGTCGTCGGGTCGTCGCTCATCGGGCAGTCGTTCGACGGCCGCGGAGCCGACCGGTGGTTCCAGTCGCGGCCGAGCGCCGCGGGGGAGAAGGGCTACGACGCCGGGGCGTCGAGTGGGTCGAACCTCGGGCCGTCGAACCCCGACCTGCTCCGCAGCGTGCAGGAGCGGCGTGCGGCGGTCGCGAAGGCCGACGGGGTCCCCGTCGCCGAGGTGCCGGCGGACGCGGTGACGGCGTCGGGCTCCGGCCTCGACCCGGACATCAGCCCGGAGTACGCGCTGCAGCAGGTGTCCCGCGTGGCCGCTGCGCGGGGGATGTCGGAGTCGGCGGTGCGCACGCTCGTGGAGCAGCACACCGAGGCGCGGCAGCTCGGGTTCCTCGGGGAGCCCGTGGTGAACGTGCTCGAGCTGAACCTGGCGCTCGCGAAGGCGTCGGCGTGACCCGTGGCGCGGATCGCTCCCGCACAACCGAAGTCACACCGAACCGCGCGGAACCGCGGTTCGCACGGACTTTGGTTGTGCGGGCGCTCCCCGCACCCCTCGGACGCGAGAGGATGAGCACGTGAAGCGCGGGAAGCTGCGGGTCCTGCTCGGTGCGGCGCCCGGTGTCGGCAAGACGTTCACGATGCTCGAAGAGGGGCACCGACTGCGCGCCGAGGGCCGCGACGTGGTCGTCGCCGTCGTCGAGACCCACGGCCGCGCCGCCACGGCCACACTGGTCGACGGGCTCGAGGTCGTTCCCCGTCGCATCGTGGAGCACCGCGGCGTCCAGCTCGACGACCTCGACCTCGAGGCCGTGCTGGCCCGCCGACCCGACATCGCCCTCGTCGACGAGCTCGCCCACACCAACGCGCCCGGCAGCACGAACGAGAAGCGCTGGCAGGACGTCGAGGCGATGCGGGACGCCGGGATCGACGTCATCTCCACCGTGAACGTGCAGCACATGCAGTCCCTCGGCGACGTCGTCCGCGAGATCACCGGCACCGTCCAGCGCGAGACCGTCCCGGACGCCGTGGTGCGCGCCGCGGACCAGATCGAGGTGGTCGACCTCGCCCCGGCGGCGCTCCGCGAGCGGCTGTCGGACGGGCTCGTCTACCCGGCGACCCGGATCGACGCGGCGCTGTCGAACTACTTCCGGCTCGGCAACCTCACCGCCCTGCGCGAGATCGCCCTGCTCTGGCTCGCCGACGAGGTCGACGACGCACTCAAGGCCTATCGCGCCGAGCACGGCATCGACCACCGGTGGGAGACCCGGGAACGCGTCCTCGTCGCCCTGACCGGCGGCCCCGAGGGCGAGACCCTGCTGCGCCGCGGCGCCCGGATCGCCGCCCGCAGCGCCGGCGGCGAGCTCGCCGCCGTGCACGTCACGACGAACGACGGCCTCCGCGAGCGCCACCCGGGGGCGCTCGGGAAGCAGCGCACCCTGCTCGAACAGCTCGGCGGGACGTACCACCAGGTGGTCGGCGACGACGTGCCGACGACGCTGGTGCGGTTCGCGAAGTCGATCGACGCGACGCAGATCGTCATCGGGGTCAGCCGCCGCAGCCGGCTCGCCGCGGCGATCACGGGCCCGGGCATCGGCAACACCGTCATCCGCGAGTCCGGCGACATCGACGTCCACGTCGTCACCCACGAGCGGGCGGGCGGTGGCTTCGCCCTCCCGAGGCTCGGCGGCAGCCTGTCCCGCGGCCGGATCGTCGCCGCGTTCGTGCTCTCCCTCGTTGCCGGTCCACTGCTCACCTGGCTGCTGTCGTTCAGCACCGACCCCGACTCGATCACCGTGGACGTGCTCGCCTACCAGCTGCTCGTGCTCGTGGTGGCGCTCGTCGGCGGGATGTGGCCGGCCGTCTTCGCCGCCGTGCTGTCCGGGCTGAGCCTCGACTTCTTCTTCGTGCAACCCCTGCACCGGGTCACCGTGCAGCAGCCGTGGCACCTGGTCGCCCTCGTCATGTACGTCATCAGTGCCGTGCTCGTGAGCTTCGTCGTGGACCGCTCTGCCCGTCGCTCGCGAGCCGCCCGCCGCGCCGCCGCCGAGTCGGGCCTCCTCATGGGGATCGCCGGCAGCGTGCTCCGCGGCGACGACGCCCTGCAGGCGCTGCTCGACCGGACGCGCGAGGCCTTCGGCTTCGCCGGCGTCCGGATCCGGCAGGGCGACGAGGTGCCGGCCACGTCCGGGACGTTCGGCGAGACGCCGGACGCCGCCACGTCCCTCCCGTCCGGCGCCGTCCTGGAGTTCGCGGGCGCCCCCGACGACCCGACCCAGCGCCGACTGCTGCGCGTCGTCGAGCAGCAGCTCGACGCCGCCGTCGAGCACCGCGACCTCACCCGTGCGGCCGTCGACGCCGAGCGCATCGCGGCGGTGGACCGGGTGCGGAGCGCGATCCTCGCGGCCGTCGGCCACGACGTGCGGCGGCCGATCGCGGCCGCCTCGGCGGCCGTGCAGACGCTGCGGGCGCCGGACATCGAGTTGTCGGCGGACGACCAGGAGGCGCTGCTCGCCACCGCCGACGAGAGCCTGCGTCAGCTCGCGGTGCTGTTGGCAGACCTGCTGGACGTCAGTCGCGTGCAGGCCGGGGTGCTCGCCGTGACGCCGGTGCCGCTCGCCCTCGAGACGGTGGTCGCCCCCGCGCTCGACGAGCTCGAGCTCGGTCCGGACGACGTCGACCTCGACCTGCCCGCCGACCTCCCGCCGGTGCTCGCCGACGCGGTGCTGCTGCAGCGCGTCGTCGTGAACCTCCTCGCCAACGCCGTGCGGTACGCCCCGGAGGACACCCGGGTCCGCATCGCCGCGAGCGCGTTCGGCGGCGGCGTCGAGCTCCGGGTGGCCGACCACGGCCCCGGCATCCCGTCGGACCGCGTCGACGAGGTGTTCCAGCCGTTCCAGCGCCTCGGCGACACCGACAACGACACCGGACTCGGACTCGGACTGGCCCTCGCCCGCGGGTTCACCGAGGGCATGGGCGGCACGATCGAGGTCGACGACACCCCCGGCGGCGGACTCACCGTCGTGGTGCGGCTGCCGATCGCCGGACACCTGGGAGTGGAGATCCGATGAAGGGCCGTGCGCGATGAAGGTCTTGATCGCCGACGACGACGTGCAGCTCGTCCGGGCGCTCGCCGTGACGCTGGCCGCCCGCGGGTACGACGTCGTCACCGCCCGGGACGGCCGGGCCGCGATCGACGCGGTCATCACCGAGCGGCCCGACCTCGTGCTGCTCGACCTCGGGATGCCCCGGCTCGACGGCATCGGGGTGCTCGAGGGCATCCGGGCCTGGTCGCAGGTCCCGGTGCTCGTGCTCTCCGGTCGGACCGACTCGTCGGACAAGGTCGACGCACTCGACGCCGGCGCGGACGACTACGTCACGAAGCCCTTCCAGATGGACGAGCTGCTCGCCCGACTCCGGGCGCTCGGACGGCGGCAGGTCGCGGCAGCGTCGGCCGCGGGTGCGACGCCCTCGGTGTCGATCGGGGACCTCGTCGTCGACCTCGTCGCGAAGCAGGTCACGCCGCCGTCCGGTCCGGCCATCCGACTGACCCCGACCGAGTGGCGGCTGCTCGAGGTCCTCGTGACGAACCCCGACCGGCTCATGACGCGCGAGATGCTCCTCACCGACGTGTGGGGACCGTCGCACGGCAACGACTCCGGGTACCTACGGCTGTACATGGCGCAGCTGCGGCGGAAGCTCGAGCCGGACCCGGGACACCCCCGCTACCTGGTGACCGAGTCGGGCATGGGCTACCGCTTCAGCCCCGCCGGGATCACGCCCGGGAACTGACCGCGGCGAGCTCCGCCCGGGTCCGCGCGCCGAGCTTCCGGAGCAGGTTCGCCACGTGGTACTTCACCGTGTTCGGGCTGATCCCGAGCCCGTCGGCGATCTCCCGGTTGCCGATCCCGGTGGCGACGAGCCGCAGCACGTCCTGCTCCCGCGGCGTGAGGTCGGACGCCTCCGACGACACCGGGGTCCCCGCCGGCGGGTCGAGCGGGATCGCGATGTCGAGCACGGACCCCCAGCCCGCCGTGGACGCCACGTGCAGTTCGCCGTCGAGGGTCGCGACCCGCTCGGCGATCGGCCGGACGGTGTCGTCGTGCACGTCGAGCGTGCCGGCTCCGTCGTCGCGGAGCTGCATGAGCAGGTTCCGGCCGTCGCAGTCCCACTGGATCCGGACGCGTCGCGCAGCTCCCTCGTCGACGAGGGCGAGCACCGCCGTCCGCACGATCGCCCGGGCGCTGTGGGCGACGTCGCCGGGGAGTGCTCGACCGGTCGCCGGCGGTTCCACGAACTGCACGTCGAGGTCCCCGAACCGGACGAGCGGACGGAGGTCGGCCCGGAGCCGCGAGAACGCCCCCGTGACCGGTTCGAGCAGGGCTCCGCGCTGCCGGTCCGTCACGGTCCGGAGGTCGACGAGCGCTGCCGACGCGATCTCGACGGCCTCGGCACGGGCGGCCGCGTCGCCCACGCGCGGCGACCGGAGCACGGCGAGCACCGACTCCAGGGTGAGTGCGTGCCGGTCCGCCTGCTCCGCGACGGTGCGCGCGTGGTCGGCGGCGGCGAGGCGTCCTGCGGGGTCGCGCCGCGCCTCCTGGACGGCCGACGGAGCCGCCGTCCCGTCGTCGCGCACGGTGTCGGTCACGTGACCAACCGTACGACTCCCACCCGAGCGGGTGGGGCCACCCGATCGGACGGGGACCCCGCCGTGTCGGGTAGCGGCGGCGGACCCGCGTCCCGACGACGATCGATGGCATGCCCGCTGACACCGTGACCGACGCCCTCGCCCTGATCGTCCGCGAGTCCGCCGACCTCGCCGAGACGGTCCGGGGCGACACGGATGCCGCGCTCGAGCTCCTCAGCGGTGCCGAGCGCGTGTTCGTCCACGGGGCCGGCCGCTCCGGCCTCGCGCTGCGGATGACGGCCATGCGGCTCATGCACCTCGGACTCGACGTGCACGTCGTCGGCGAGGTGACGACCCCGGCCATCCGGACGGGGGACGTCCTGCTCGTCGCGAGCGGCTCCGGCACGACCACCGGCATCGTCCAGGCGGCGCGCACCGCGGTCGACGTCGGCGCTGACGTGCTCGCCGTGTCGACGACCGACGACTCGCCGCTCGGCGCGCTCGCCGCCGTCACCCTCGTCGTCCCCGCCGCGACGAAGACGGACCGGTCGGGCAGCGCCTCCGAGCAGTACGCGGGCAGCCGCTTCGAGCAGGCCGTGGTCCTGCTCGGCGACGCACTCTTCCACGCCCTGTGGACCCGGAGCGGACGCTCCGCCGACGACCTGTGGCCCAGCCACGCCAACCTCGAGTGAAAGGCACACCCATGCAGATCCAGTTCGCCATCGACACCCTCACCACCGAGGCCGCGCTCGACCTCGCCGCGAAGGCCGCCCCGAGCGTCGACGTCCTCGAGCTCGGCACGCCGCTCATCAAGAGCGCCGGGCTCTCCGTCATCACCGCGATGAAGGAGGCCCACCCGGACAAGACCGTGTTCGCCGACCTCAAGACCATGGACGCCGGCGAGCTCGAGGCGGACATCGCGTTCGCCGCGGGCGCCGACCTGGTCACCGTCCTCGGCGTCGCCGGGGACTCGACCATCGCGGGCGCCGTCGCCGCTGCCGAGAAGCACGGCAAGGGCGTCGTCGTCGACCTCATCGGCGTCGCGGACAAGCCCGCCCGGGCCCGTGAGGTCGTCGCCCTCGGCGCGCAGTTCGTCGAGGTGCACGCGGGGCTCGACGAGCAGGCCGAGGAGGGCTTCACCTTCTCCACCCTGCTCGAGGCCGGCGAGGCCTCCGGCGTCCCCTTCTCGATCGCGGGCGGCGTGAACGCGTCGTCGATCGCGGCCGTGCAGGCGTCCGGAGCGATCATCGCCGTCGCCGGGAGCGCCATCTACAGCGCGGACGACGTCGCAGCCGCGGCGGCGGAGCTGCGTGCGGCCGTCACGGAGGCTGCGGCGGTCTGATCCGGCCCAGGAGGCGCGGGTCGGCCCGGCAGGGTCGGCTCGCACCCGCGGGCGGTAGCGTCGGGGCGTGACGATCGCGCTGCGCCGGGTGACGGCGGACGACTGGGAGACCTGGCGTCCGGTCCGGCTCGCGGCGCTCGCGGACGCTCCCGAAGCCTTCGGGTCCACGCTCGCCGACTGGGCCGACGCGCCCGAGCACCGGTGGCGGACCCGCCTCTCGATCCCCGGAGCGCTCGACCTGCTCGCCCACGCCGAGGACGACTCCGTCGTCGGCATGGCCAGCGGCGTCCTGGGCGAGGACCCCGGCACCGCCGAACTCATCTCGATGTGGGTCGACCCCGCCGCCCGCTGCCGAGGGATCGCGGCCGCGCTCATCCGTGCGGTTGCGACCTGGGCCGCGAGCGCCGGGGCCGACACCCTCGAACTGTCGGTCATGCCGGACAACGCCACGGCCCGTCGCACGTACGAGCGCTGTGGCTTCACCGCGGCCGACGAGCCCGGTGACCCGCGGCCCGACGGTCGGCACGAGGTCGTGATGCGTCGTGACCTCGCCGCCGAGCGCACGCTGGACGCCTACGAGCGTGCTGCCGACCGCTACGCCGAGCGCACCGACGACCACCGTGCCGGGCTCGTCGACGACCTGCTCGCACTCGTCCCGGTCGGGGCGCGGGTGCTCGAGCTCGGGTCGGGCCCGGGGCGTGACGCCCTCGCGCTCGAGGCTGCCGGACTCGTCGTCGACCGGACCGACGGAGCGCGGTCGTTCGTCGACGCGCTGCGGTCCGCGGGGCACGAGGCGCGCCTCGTCGACGTGCGCTCGGACGCGTTCGGCGGCCCGTACGACGCCGTGTTCGCGAACGCCGTGCTGCTGCACGTCGGTCGGACGGAGCTCGAGGGCGTCCTCGTGCGGCTCCGCGACGCCCTGCACCCCGGCGGTGTGCTGGCCGCCACCGTGAAGCTCGGCGACGGCGACGCGTGGAGCACGCGGAAGCTCGACCTCGCGCGACACTTCACCTACTGGACGCCGGGACCCCTGGCCGAGGTCGTCAGCCGTTCCGGCTGGACCGACGTCGACGTCCGTGAGACCACGCGCCCGGGTGCCGACGAGCGCTGGCTCACCGTCACCGCCCGACGCCCGCAGGAAGCAGGGAGACCATGAACCGAGCACTCCGCTGGACCGCCTGGGTCGTCGCCGTGATCGTGCTGATCGCGGTGGTGTTCCTCGTCTGGGCGAACATCGTCATGCAGGGCACCCGGAGCGCGGCGCTGCAGGTCTGGCGTGACGACCGTGTGGCCGTCCGGGACGCCGGGGACGCCGTGGTGATGACGCCGACCGGCACGGCGAACGGCGCGGGCATCGTGTTCATCCCGGGCGCGAAGGTCGATCCGTACGCGTACATGGCGACGTTCCGGCAGGTGGTCGCCAGCGGGACGACCGTCGTCATCACGAAGCCGACGCTGCACCTCGCCTTCTTCGACACCCGCCCGCTGTCGACGTTCGAGTCCCACGCCCCCGACGTCCGGTCCTGGGCGGTCGGCGGTCACTCGCTCGGTGGCGTGCGCGCGTGCCAGCTCGCGCCGGACGCCGACGGGCTGCTCCTGCTCGGCAGCTACTGCGCGAACGACATCAGCAAGTCGTACATCAGCGTGCTCAGCGTCTCGGGGTCGCGTGACGGGCTCTCCACCCCCGAGAAGGTCGACGCCGCGCGGCACCTGCTGCCGTCGAACGCGATGACGGTCGAGGTGCAGGGCGCGAACCACTCCGACTTCGGTGCGTACGGTGCGCAGCCCGGCGACGACACCGCGACGATCTCGCGGACCGACGCCCGGCAGCAGATCGGTTCGGCGATCGAGGAGTGGGTGCGGACGCTGCCGTCGGGCGCTGCGCTGCGCTGAACCTCCTGCACAGCGAACGAGTGTGTGAACTCTTTCCACAGGGGCCCGGCGCGCCTGAACGCCGGTCCTGGAGCGGTCCTAGACTCGTCCGGAAGCAACGTCGACGACCCCGTCCCCCGGAGGGCAGCACATGACGACGCCGGACCGGCGCACACCCGCGCGACTCGCTGACCAGCGAGCGCTCCTGTTCGACCTGGACGGTGTCCTCACCCCCACCGCCGACGTCCACATGCGTGCGTGGAGCCGGCTGTTCACGCCCTACCTCGCCCAGCACGGCGTCGCTCCGTACACGGAACAGGACTACTTCGCGTACGTCGACGGCAAGCCCCGGTACGACGGGGTGCGTTCCCTGCTCGAGTCCCGCGGCATCGACCTGCCGCAGGGCACCCCGGACGACCCGCCGGACGCCGACACGGTGTGCGGGCTCGGCAACCGGAAGAACGCCGAGTTCACGGCCGAGCTGACCGAGCACGGGGTGGAGCCCTACCCCGGTTCGCTCCGGTTCCTCATCGCCGCCATCGACGCCGGGTTGTCCGTCGCCGTCGTGTCGAGCTCCGCCAACGCCGTGCAGGTGCTCCGCACGGCCGGCATCCTCGAGCGCTTCCCCGTGGTGGTCGACGGCCTCGTCGCCCGCGAAGACGGTCTGGCCGGCAAGCCCGCGCCCGACACCTACCTCGACGCCGCGAGCCGGTTCGGCCTGACCGCTGCCCAGTGCGTCGTGGTCGAGGACGCCACGAGCGGGGTCGAGGCGGGACGGAACGGTGCCTTCGGGCTCGTCATCGGCGTCGATCGCGGAGCCGGGGCCGACGCGCTCCGGGCGCACGGCGCCGACGTCGTGGTCGGCGACCTCGACGAACTCGTCGACGAGCTGCCGGAACCGGCCACGAGCACGACGTAGGCGAAGCGGCCGGGGCGATCCGCGCCTCCAGGCCCTCCCGACCCTCCCCACGAACACCCTCCTTCCCCACGGAGCACCATGAACCCCATCACCTCCGACCCGCTGGACCGCGTCCGCTACCCGATCGACGAGTGGGCCCTCGTCGAGACCGAGTACGCGCCCGACGAGCAGGGCGTCGCCGAGACGAACTTCGCCGTCGGCAACGGGTACCTGGGCCTGCGCGGCAACCTCGACGAGGGTCGTGGCGGCGTGCAGTACGGCACGTACATCAACGGTTTCCACGAGACCTGGCCGATCCGCCACGCCGAGGACGCCTTCGGCTTCGCGAAGACCGGGCAGACGATCATCAACGCGCCCGACGCCAAGGTGATCCGCCTGTACGTCGACGACGAACCGCTCGTCCTGGCCGAGGCGGACATCCTCCGGCACACCCGGCGGCTCGACTTCCGGGGCGGGTACCTGTTCCGCGAGACCGAGTGGTCGACGCCCTCGGGCAAGCGCGTGCTCATCCGGTCGCGGCGGCTGGTGTCGTTCACCGACCGACACCTGGCGGTCATCGACTACGAGGTGACCGTGCTCGACGCGGACGCCTCGATCCTGCTGTCGAGCCAGATCCTCAACCGGCAGGACGTGCAGGACGAGTACCACGCGGGGATGCGTGCGGCGGCGAACGCGTTCGACCCGCGCAAGGCCGAGGCGTTCACCGAGCGGGTGCTCGAGCCGAAGCTCAAGCGCAGCACCGGCGGCCGTTCGCTGCTCGGGTACCAGGCGGCGAGCTCGGGCATGACGATCTGCGTCGGCGTCGAGCACCACCTCGAGACCGAGAACAGCTGGGACGAGTCCTCGTCGATCGAGGACGACCTGGCGAAGCACGTCTACCGCGTGCAGGCGCGCGCCGGGCAGCCGATCCGCCTGACGAAGCACGTGGTCTACCACACGTCCCGCGGGGTCCCGGCGCGCGAACTCGCCGACCGCTGCGAGCGGACCCTCGATCGCTCGCGTGCCGAGTCCGTCGACGCCGCGTTCGCGCGGCAGGCCGAGTGGATGGACGACTTCTGGGCGCGGAGCGACGTCGAGATCGTCGGGCAGCCCGCGCTCCAGCAGGCCGTCCGGTGGAACCTGTTCATGCTCGCGCAGGCCACGGCCCGGACCGACGGGCACGGCATCGCGGCGAAGGGCGTCACGGGGTCCGGGTACGGCGGCCACTACTTCTGGGACATGGAGATCTACGTCCTGCCGTTCCTGTCGTACACGGCGCCGATCGTCGCCCGGAACGCCCTGCGGTTCCGCTACAACATGCTCGACGCGGCTCGGTCCCGCGCCCGCGAGCTGAACCAGCACGGCGCGCTGTTCCCGTGGCGGACGATCAACGGCGAGGAGTCCAGCGCCTACTACGCCGCCGGCACCGCGCAGTACCACATCGACGCGGACATCGCGCATGCGCTCATGCAGTACGTCCGCGCCTCGGACGACCGCGAGTTCCTCAAGCGCGGAGCGATCGACATCCTCGTCGAGACCGCCCGCCTGTGGGAGGACCTCGGGTTCTGGCGGTCGAACGGCGACAAGAAGTTCCACATCGACGGCGTCACCGGTCCCGACGAGTACACGACGGTCGTCGACGACAACCTCTACACGAACGTGATGGCCCGGGCGAACCTGTGGTTCGCCGTGAACGCCTGCCGCGAGCTCGCAGCCGACGACCCGGAAGAGTACGAGCGCATGGTGCGGCGGACCGGGCTGCAGGCGCAAGAGGTCACCGACTGGGAGCACGCGGCCGAGTCGATGGAGATCCCGTTCGACCCGCACCGTGGCATCCACCCGCAGGACGCCCAGTTCCTCGACAAGGAACTCTGGGACCTCGACAACACCCCCGAGAGCAAGCGCCCGCTGCTGCTCCACTACCACCCGCTGGTGATCTACCGGTTCCAGGTCCTCAAGCAGGCCGACGTCGTGCTCGCGCTGTTCCTGCAGGGGCACGAGTTCACCGCTGCCGAGAAGCGTCGCGACTTCGACTACTACGACGCCCTCACGACGGGCGACTCCACGCTGTCGGCGGTCGTGCAGTCGATCATGGCGGCCGAGGTCGGCTACCACGACCTCGCGTTGCAGTACTTCCAGACGGCGCTGTACGTCGACCTCGCCGACCTGCACGGCAACACGACCGACGGGGTGCACATCGCCTCGACGGGCGGCATCTGGGGCGCGGTCGTGAACGGGTTCGGCGGCATGCGGGACCACGGCGGCCGGATGACCTTCAACCCGCGGCTGCCGAAGGACTGGGAGCGGATCACCTACCGCCTGACGGTGCGCGGATCGCGTGTGCGCGTCGACCTCGAGCAGGACGCCATGACCTTCACGGTCGAGACGGGCTCCGGGTTCACCGCGTGGGTGCACAACCAGCAGTGGGACGTCACCGCCGGCGAGCCGACCGTCGTGCCGCTGCCGCACCAGGGCCCGCGGATGTCCGGGCGCGCGCCGACGACGGCCGACATCCAGGGCACCCTGCGTGCCGACGGATCGGTCGTCACCGCGTCGATCCCGACGATCTCGCTCGACCGCGACCTGGAGCCGGACGACACGACCGCCTGACACCCTCCGAACGCGCCCAGGCGGGTGCGGGCACCATGGCTCGCCGTGCCCCGCTGGGCCGATGGCGTCTCCCCGGGCACGGATCGTGCAACGAGAGGAGACACCATGGGCAACCGGTTCGAGGGCAGGGTGGCGATCGTCACGGGTGCCGGGTCCGGCATCGGCGAGGCGACCGCGCGGGCGTTCGTCGACGAGGGCGCGTCCGTCGTCCTGACCGACAGCGTCGACGAGAAGGTGCGAGCGGTCGGCGACAGCCTGCCGAGCGACCGGGTCGTGGCGCTCCACGCGGACGTCGCGAGCCCGGCCGACTGGCAGCGGGTCGTCGACACGGCCATCGAGCGGTTCGACCGCATCGACGTGCTCGTGAACAACGCCGGCACCTTCAGCTCCGGCGACATCACGGACATCACGCCGGACGAGTGGCACCGCGTGATCGAGACCGACCTCTCCAGCGTGTTCTACGGCACCCGTGCGGCGCTGCCGTTCCTCCGTGCCACGAAGGGGTCGATCGTGAACACCTCGTCGGTGTCCGGCGAGGACGCGGACTGGCGGATGAGCCCCTACAACGCGGCGAAGGGCGGGGTCTCGAACTTCACCAAGGCCGCCGCGCTCGACAACGGGCAGTTCGGCGTCCGCGTGAACGCCGTGGCGCCGGGGCTCGTGTGGACGGACCTCACGCAGGACCAGGCGGAGGACGAGGAGCTGCAGGAGAAGTTCGAGGAGCGGATCGCCCTCGGCCGCGCGGGTCGTGCGCACGAGGTCGCGGCGGCCGTGCTGTTCCTGGCGAGTGACGCGGCGTCGTTCATCACCGGGGCGATCCTGCCGGTCGACGGTGGCACCACCGCGAGCAACGGGCAGCCGCCGCAGTCCTGACCGTGGCTGTCCGCGGCCGGTCGTCGCCGCTCAGTCGGCGACGAGTTCGACCTTGAACCGTTCGGCGTCCTCGAGGAACGCCGCGTGGTGGTCCGGCCCGCCGGCGTGCGGATGGCGGTCCTCGTAGAGGCGTCGCCATCCGTGCGCGGGCGCGGCCGCCCAGATCCGGGCCACGTCGTCGGTGCCACCGGCGTGGAACGCGAGGTGGCTCAGGCCCGGGCGTCGTCGATCGTGCTCGCCCGGCAGCGGGGCGGTCTCGAGCACGACGTACAGGTCGCCGAGCCGCCAGCTCCGCCCGTCGGGCCACCGCTGGAAGGGCCCGTGGCCGAGCTCGGTCAGGAGCCAGTCCCACGCGGGACCGGACGCGTCGAGGTCGGCGGTGCGCAGTTCGACGTGGTGCAGACCACCCCGGCTCACAGGAGCTTCCGGAGCGTGTTCGCGTTGCGGGTCGTCGTCGTCCGCTTGAAGCGTGCGGCACCGGCCCGCTTGGCGAACACCGTGTCCGTGCTCGACCCCTTCGGGCACGACCAGTAGACGACTCCCGCACCCCGGGCAACGCGCTCGACGGACTCGTCGACCTCGAGGTCGGCCAGCAGGTCGTCGAGGGCGTCCTCGTCGGAGCCGAACACGACGTAGTCGTGGCGGTCCTCGGCGGCGGGGAACGGGAAGCCGTCCACGACGGCGGCGAGGTCGTCGTGGGGGACGAGCACGATCCAGGCGTCGTAGCCGAAGCGGTCCCGGAGCGACTGCTCGATGTCGGTCTTCAGCGCCGCGGCCGTGCCGTCCGAGCCGAACACCACGTTCCCCGAGGCGAGGACGGTCCGGACGTCCTGGTAGCCGCGTTCCCGGAACAGCGCCGCGAGTTCGGCGCTCCTGATCGTGATCCCGTTGACGTTCACCCCGCGCAGCAGCGCGACCCACCTGGTCATGCCCGAACCGTACCGCCCCCGGCCGACCCCCGGCACCTCGGAGCGGTGGGAGCAGCGGTCCGGTAGACGGGACCCATGACGAACGACGCACCGCACGACGACGCACAGGGCCCCGACGAGCAGCACCGCGTGCCCGAGGGGGTCTCGGACGCCACGGTCGAGGCGCTCGGCACCCTGTCGGCAGCGGTCGAGGTGATCGAGCACGCCCGCGGACTGCTCTACGGCTTCCACCGGCTGACCGGGAAGGCGGACCTGAACCTCGGCGAGGCCGTCGAGCAGCTCCGGGACGCCGGCCACACCGAGCTGGCGGACCGCATCGACTCGGAGCTCGTCGGACGCAACGTCATCGCCGGCCGGTGGACGTTCCAGGTCGTCGAGGACTACGACGACGGGTACTACGCCCTCGCGAAGGAGCTCGAACGGACCGCGCGGGACGAGCTCGTGCAGGGCCGGAAGCACCTGTTCGAGGCGGGCATGAAGGAGGACCGGCGCTCCCGGGGCCGACGCCACCACGAGGCGACGCCGGCCGACCTGGCGGACTGAGGCCGCGCCTCCCGGACCCGGTGCCCGCGCACAACGCAAGTCGCCCCGAACCACGACTGTCCGTGGTTCGGGGCGACTTTCGTTGTGCGAAACGCGAACGCAGCGAACGCGCGCAGCGCGTCCGCGCCGCGCCTCAGCCGACGCCGAGCAGCACCTCGAGCGGCCCCCGCGCGAAGTACAGCAGGAAGCCCGCCGCCACGACGTACAGCAGCCACGACACCTGACGGCCACGACCGGACAGCAGCTTGATGAGCACCCAGCTGATGAACCCCGCACCGATGCCGTTCGCGATCGAGTAGGTCAGCGGCATGATCACGATCGTCAGGAACGCCGGCAGCGCCGCCCCGAAGTCGGTCCAGTCGATGTCCTTCACCTGCGCCACCATGAGCGCACCGACGACCACGAGCCCGGCGGCGGCGACCTCGAGCGGGACGACCTGCGTGAGCGGCGTGAGGAACATCGACGCCAGGAACAGCAGACCGGTGACGACGGAGGCCATGCCGGTCCGGGCGCCCTCGCCGATGCCGGCGGCGGAGTCGATGAACACGGTGTTCGACGACACCGAGGCGCCACCACCCGCGATCGCGCCGGCACCCTCGACGACGAGCGCCGACTTCAGGCGCGGGAAGGTGCCGTCGGGGTTCGCGACACCGGCGGCCTTCGCGAGGCCGGTCATCGTGCCCATGGCGTCGAAGAAGTTCGTGAAGACGAGGGTGAAGACGAGCATCGACGCGGCGATGGGGCCGATGCGGGTGAAGGCGCCGAAGACGTCCGCGTGACCGACGAGCGACAGGTCGGGCACCGCGAACAGCGCGGAGGGCAGCCCCGGCGCGTTGAGGTTCCAGCCGGTGGGCGAGTCGACCGAGGTCGGTACCTTGAAGATCGCCTGCAGGATGATCGCGATGACCGTGGTCGCCACGATGCCGATGAGCAGGGCACCCCGGACCTTGCGGGCCATCAGCGTGCCGATGATGACGAGGCCGATCAGGAAGACGATGGTCGGCAGTGCTGCGATGGAGCCGTCCTCGCCGAGCTGCAGCGGCGGCGAGGCGTTCTTCGTGGTGCGGACGAACCCGGAGTCGACCAGGCCGATGAACGCGATGAACAGGCCGATGCCGACGGTGATGGCCGCCTTGAGCTGCGCCGGCACGGCCGTGAAGATCATCGTCCGGATGCCCGTCAACGCCAGGATCACGATCACGACGCCGTTGATGACGACGAGGCCCATCGCCTCGGCCCAGGTGACCTGGTGCACCACGCTGACGGCGAGGAACGAGTTGATCCCGAGCCCCGCGGCGATGCCGAACGGCAGGTTCGCGATGAGGCCCATCGCGATCGTCATGAGCCCGGCGACGAGTCCGGTGGCCGCGGCGACCTGGGCGTTCTGCAGCCAGCCGCCGAGGACGTCCTGCGGCGCCTGGTCCTGGCTGAACCCGCCGAGGATGAGCGGGTTGAGGATGACGATGTAGGCCATCGTCACGAAGGAGACGAGGCCGCCCCGGATCTCGCGGGGGATCGTCGATCCGCGGTGCGTGATGGAGAAGAAGCGGTCGAGGCCGGTCGCGAAGCGGTTCCGGGGCGTGGTGTCGGTCTGCGGGGCGCTCACCGAACAAGCTTAAAGGGCGCTGGGTTTCCGGCACGTCACAGCTTCCTTCCAGGGGATTTCCTGGAGGCGCGGCTCGCCTCGACGGGGTACGTCACCCCCGGTGGCCGGTCGCGTTCTGCGGCCAGGGCTGGTGTTGGATGGACGGGTGAACCAACGTCTGGACCGTGCGCGCATCGAGTCCGCCGTGCGGGAGCTCCTGCTCGCGATCGGCGAGGATCCCGACCGCGCGGAACTCGCCCGCACGCCCGCTCGTGTGGCCGAGTCGTACGCCGAGTTCTTCTCCGGCATCGGGACGGACGCGGTGGCGATCGCCCGCGACGGCACGGTCCACGCCGAACCGGGCGACCGCGGGCAGCTCGTGATCGTGCGCGACGTGAAGTTCCGGTCCGTGTGCGAGCACCACCTGCTCCCGTTCCTCGGTGTGGCGCACCTCGCGTACGCGCCGGGGGACCGGCTCATCGGCCTCGGCACGCTGTCGCGCGTGCTCGACGCGGTGGCCTCCCGTCCGCAGCTGCAGGAGCGGCTCGGCGAGCAGGTCGCGGCGACCATCGCCGAGGGGCTCGGGGCCGCCGGCGTCCTCGTGGTCCTCGACGCGCAGCACCAGTGCGTGACGACCCGTGGGGAGCGGCAGACCGGGTCGACGACCGTGACCGTGGCGGCGACCGGCACCCTGGCGGAGGCCGCCGGACGGGCCGAGGCGATCGCCCTGATCGGTGCCGGTGCAGGCGCGGACGTCGGAGCCGGCCGCGGGGCGGACGCGTGACGACCGAGCGAGGCGGGGCGCGCCAGGGCCCTGCTGCCACCGCACCCGGGTGGGTCGTCCCCGACCTGCGCGAGCCCGTGCGCACCATCGGCCGCCGGACCTTCGACTTCGACCACCGCATCGCCGTCATGGCGATCGTGAACCGCACGCCCGACTCGTTCCACGACCGCGGCGCGACCTTCGCACTCGACCGTGCCGTCGAGGCCGCCGTGCACGCGGCCGAGCAGGGCGCGGACTGGGTCGACATCGGCGGCGTGAAGTTCGCGCCGGGGCCGGAGCTGCCCGCCGCCGACGAGATCGACCGCGTCGTGCCCGTCGTCCGGCAGCTCGCGCAGGAGTCCGACGTGACGATCAGCGTCGACACCTTCCGGCCCGAGGTCGCCGCGGCGGCGATCGAGGCCGGTGCGAGCGTCGTCAACGACACGACCGGGCTGTCCGACCCCCGGATGGCGGCCGTCGTGGCGGACTCCGACGCGACGATCGTGATCACGCACTCGCTGGCGGAGCCCCGTCGTCCGCTGCCGGCCCCGCCGCACTACGGCGACGTGACGACCGAGGTCGTCGGGTTCCTGCGCGAGCGGGTCGACCGAGCCCTCGCGGCCGGCATCCCGGAGTCGCGGATCATCGTCGACCCGGGGCACGACCTCAACAAGAACACGGTGCACACGCTCGAGCTCACCCGACGCCTGCCCGAGGTTGTCGCGCTCGGCTACCCGGTGCTCGCGGCGGTCTCGAACAAGGACTTCGTGGGGGAGTCCCTCGGGCGTCCCCGCGGTGAGCGACTGGCCGGGTCGTTGGCGGTCGCGACCGTGAGCGCGATGCTCGGCGCGCGGATCGTCCGGATGCACGACGTCGCCGAGAGCGTGGACGCGATGCGCATGGTCGAGGCGACGCTCGGCTGGCGGGCACCGGTGGAAGCGCGGCACAACACGTGATCGTCCTCCCGCCGTCGATCGCCGACCTGTCCGACGACGAGCTGCTCGAGCTGTACACGGCGGGGGCGGTCGCACCCTGGCTGCGCGTGAACTTCGTGACGACGCTCGACGGTTCGGCGACGGCCGCGGGTGACGGGGTCTCGGGTTCGCTCGGCGGGCCGGACGACCTGCGCGTGTTCGACCTGCTGCGCCGGGTGGCCGACACGGTGCTGGTCGCCGCGGGGACCGTCCGTGACGAGGGCTACGGGCCGATGGTGCTGCACGACGCCGACGTGGCGTGGCGGCGGGCACACGGGCTGTCCGACCACCCGGTGTTCGCGATCGTCTCGGGCTCGCTGTCCCTCGACCCGGCGTCCCGGGTGTTCACCGAGGCGCCGGTGCGTCCGATCGTCCTCACCTCGACGACCGCAGCGTCGTCGCCCCGGGCCGGGGCGCTCGCGGCGGTCGCGGACGTCGTGCCGTGCAGCTCCGACGACGACCCGGACACGGTCGACCCCGTCGCCCTCCGGGACGCCCTGGTGTCGCGCGGCCTCGGCACGGTGCACTGCGAGGGCGGACCGACGTTCTTCGGGGCGCTCGTGGCCGCGGACCTCGTGGACGAACTCACGCTGACGGTCGACCCGTCGCTCGAGGGTGGTGCCGGCCCGCGCATCACCCACGGCGGCTCGCCCGACCTCCGGCGCTTCCGGCCGGCCCACGTACTCCTCGGGCGTGACGGTGTGCTGCTCACCCGGTACGTGCGGGCACCCGACCCCGGCGAGTGACCGGCACCGCGCGCCCGACCCCGGCGAGTGACCGGGGCGGCACGCTAGGGTCGGGCGCGTGATCGACATCGTGGCGTCCGGGGTCCTCTTCGACATGGACGGGACGCTCGTCGACTCGACCGCGGTGGTCGAGGCGACCTGGACCCGGTTCGGCGTCGAGCACGGCATCGACCCCGCGGCGATCCTCGCCTTCTCGCACGGTCGTCAGGCGATCAGCACGATCCAGCGCTTCCTGCCCGACCTCGACCACGACGAGCAGCTGCGGATCGCTGCCGGGCTCGTCGCCGAGGAGCGCGAGAGCACCGAGGGCATCTCGGAGGTCCCGGGCGCCGGGGCGTTCGTGTCCCGCCTGGTCGACGCCGGGGTGCCGGTCGCGATCGTCACGAGTGCGCCCCGCGACCTCGCGGTGGAGCGGATGCAGGCCGCCGGGGTGCACGTGCCCGAGGCGCTCGTCGCCTCCGAGGACGTCGAGCACGGCAAGCCACACCCGGACGGGTACCTGCGCGGTGCGGCACTGCTCGGTGTCGACGCCGCCGACTGCGTGGCCTTCGAGGACGCACCCGCCGGGCTCGAGGCCGCGATCGCCTCCGGGGCGACCACGGTCGTCGTGGGGACGCTCGAGGCCGACGTCACCGCGGGGTTGTACCGGATGGGCGGCTACGACGGAATCTCCGTGGAGCGCGAGGGAACGGCCTTCCGCATCCGCGGCTGACCTGACCGCCGCCCACGGCTGTCCACCTGCGGACGCTTCCAGCGCTCCCCGACGACGCTGGTCGTGCGGCCGGAACGACCGGGCCGCGGAAGGAACGACCATGGCAGCACTCGACGGCAAGAAGATCCTCGTCATCGCGACGAACTACGGCGTGGAGCAGGACGAGATCGTCGTCCCGATCGACCAGCTCCGCGAGCGCGGCGCGACGGTGACGGTGGCGGCGCAGGAGACCGGGGCGATCGCGACCCTCGTCGGCGACAAGGACCCGGGCCAGCACGTCGACCCGGACACCACCATCGCCGGTGTCAACGCCGGCTCGTTCGACGCGCTCGTCGTCCCCGGGGGCACGATCAACGCCGACACCCTCCGCACCGACCAGCAGGCGGTCTCCCTCGTGCAGGCATTCGCGGAGGCCGGCAAGCCCGTCGCCGCGATCTGCCACGGGCCGTGGACCCTCATCGAGGCCGGTGTCGTGGCGGGGAAGACGATCACGTCGTTCCCGTCGCTGCAGACCGACGTGCGGAACGCCGGGGCCGAGTGGGTCGACCAGGAGGTCCAGGTCGACGGCGGGCTCATCACCTCGCGGAACCCGGACGACCTGCCGGCGTTCGTCGACGCCATCGAGTCCGCACTGACCGCGTAGCCGGCACTGCGCTGGCGCGTCAGGGGAGCGCGACGGGGCGGGCCGTGCGGAGCACCGCGGGACCGAGGGCGAGGACGCCGTCGGACTCCGGGTCGCACCGCACCCCGCCCCGCCCGCGCATCGCCCGGAACGCCCCCGGGGCCACCTCGTGGTCCATCCAGGCGCACGGGTTCGCCGGCCGGTACCCGCGGAAGCGGACCACCCCCTGCCCGGAGTCGAGCGCGAACGGCTGGCCTCGGAGCGCCTCGACGTCCACCCCGCGGAGGAACACGTTCCGCCGGGTCGGGACCGGGTCGACGGCCGCACCGAGTTCGGCGGCGACGGCGTCGAGCCCCTCGAGTCCGATCACGGTCACCGAGGCGTGCACGTGCGCCCGCGACGCGAAGTACCGGTCGCCGACGATCCCGAGTCCCGCGCGCAGCTCGACGCGCTCGCGCAGGTCGTCCGGCTCGCCGTCCACGGCGGGCAGCGCCCCGTCCGCCGGTCGCCCCTCGTAGCGGTGCCGCCGGGACACCAGCAGCAGCGCGATCTCGACGTCGGTCCGGAAGGGCAGGTCGCCGGAGCCGGCCACGTCGTCCACGTCGGTCACGCACCCCACGCTAGCCGCGCCTCCAGGCCGCCGTCCCCGCGCCGACGGACGTCCGCTGCCCTGTCTGATTTCCGCCAGTCGATGTCGGTGAGCCGTGTCAGGCTGTGGGCATGTCCACCGCACCAGACGCACTGCACGCCGAGCGCTACCGGGTCGTCGCCTCCCGCGATGCCCGGTTCGACGGGCAGTTCGTCACCGCCGTGCACTCCACCGGCATCTACTGCCGCCCGTCGTGCCCGGCCCGGACGCCCCGGGAGTCCGGCGTCACCTTCTACCGCACCAGTGCCGCCGCGCACCTCGCCGGCTTCCGCGCCTGCAAGCGCTGCCTGCCCGAGGCGACACCGGGCAGCCCCGAGTGGGACCTCCGCGAGGACGTTGCCGGACGCGCCATGCGCCTCGTCCTCGACGGCGTCGTCGAACGCGACGGCGTGCCCGGCCTCGCCGCCCGCGTCGGGTACTCCGAGCGGCAGCTCAACCGCATCATGACCGCCGAGCTCGGTGCCGGGCCCAAGGCGCTCAGCCGGGCGCACCGCGCGCAGACCGCGCGGACGCTGCTCACCTCGTCCGACCTGCCCGTCGCGGACGTCGCGTTCGCCGCCGGGTTCGCGAGCGTCCGCCAGTTCAACGAGACCGTGCGCGAGGTCTTCGCGGTCACGCCGACCGAGCTCCGCGCACGCCGCGCGCTCGAACCGGTCGCGGACGGGGCGCTGCACGTGCACCTGCCGGCGCGCGCGCCGTTCGACGCGCAGGGGCTCCTCGACTGGCACGCGCTGCACGCCCTGGCGGGCACGGAGCAGGTGGAGGTCGACGACGCCGGGCGGGTCACGTCGTACGGACGGGTGCTCGACCTGCCAGGAGGCGCGGCCTGGTTCAGCGCCTCGGCTTCCGTCCCCGGGGTGGCCGGGCGGGGGACCGGGATCGACCTGCGCGTGCGGGTCACGGACCTCTCCGACCTCCCGACGCTCGTGGCGCGGGTGCGCTCGTACTTCGACCTCGACGCCGATCCGGAAGCCGTCGACGCCGTGCTCGGCGCGGTGCCCCAGCTGGCCGACGCCGTCGCCCGGGTCCCCGGCATCCGGCTGCCCGGCGCCGTGGACCCGCACGAGATCGTGTTCCGGACCCTCATCGGCCAGCAGGTGTCCGTCGCGGCGGCCCGGACGGCGCAGACACGGTTGGTCGCGGCGCTCGGTGCGCCCGTGCCGTCCGCGATCGCGCCGGACGGCCTGCTGTTCCCGTCCGCCGCCGTCATCGCGGCCCGCGGGCACGAGGTGCTCCGTGGCCCGGCTGCCCGCGTCGACACGATCCTCCGGGTGGCCGCCGCGCTCGCCGACGGGTCGCTCGTGGTCGACGGCGGGCAGTCGCTCGACGAGCTGCGCGCCGGACTCCTCGCGGTGAAGGGCATCGGGCCCTGGACCGCCGACTACGTGGCGCTCCGGGTCCGCCACCACCCGGACGTCTTCCTCCACAGCGACCTCGCGGTGCGCAACGGTGCACAGGAACTCGGTCTGCCCGGTTCGGCGCGCGAGCTCTCCCTATGGTCGGAGCAGGTGGCGCCGTGGCGGAGCTACCTCACGATGCACTGCTGGCGACCGATCATCGACCGCGCGACGGCGACGACCGGTGCGACCCACACGACCGCGGCTCCGGCCGCCCGGAAGGACGAACGATGACCGATGCGACGATCCAGACGCTGGACACCCCCGACGGCCCCTTCACCGTGCTCGAGGACACCGAGGGCCGTGTCCTCGCCTCGGGCTGGACGGACGACGCGGAGCGCATCCTCGCGCGCCTCGCCGACCGGCACCGGCCGGAACGCGTGGTCGACGGGCGGGTGGCCTCGGCGGACGCCGTCGACGCGTTCTACGCGGGCGAGGTCGAGCACGCGATGCAGGTGCCGGTGCGTCAGTTCGGCACCGAGCTCTTCGCCGAGGGGTGGCGGCAGCTCCGGTTGATCCCCGCCGGTGGGACGTTGACCTACACCGGGTTCGCCGCCGCGATGGGGCGACCCGACGCCGTCCGGGCCGCGGCGAGCGTGTGTGCGCGGAATGCCCCGGCGCTGTTCGTGCCGTGCCACCGCGTGCTGCGGACCGACGGCACGCTCGGCGGCTTCGCGTGGGGGCTCGACGTGAAGCGGTCCCTGCTCGAGCGGGAGTCGGTGGGCACGACGGCCCTGGTCTGAGTCGAGAGCGGCCGGACCGGTGTTCTCCCCCTGGTTGCGGGTGTCGACGCGGGGGCACGGGGCTGTCATGCTCGACACAACCGACCCGCCAAGGACCAGACCCGAAGGACCCCACGCGCGCCAGCGGCGCACCGCGGTCGACCCACCTTCGAGGACCCCATGGACCAGCACGTCGACCGCACGGTCGTCTCCGCGGACGGCACGGTGCTCGCCGTGTCCGACGCCGGGACCGGCCCCGCGCTCGTCGTCGTCGGCGGGGCGTTCGACCACCACGGCACCCCGTTCGTCACCGGCCTGACCGCGGCCCTGCAGGACCGCTACCGGGTCATCACCTACGACCGACGCGGCCGCGGCGCGAGCGGCGACACCGACCCGTGGGCGATCGAGCGCGAGGTCGAGGACCTCGCGGCCGTCGTCGCCGACGTCGAGGGTCCCGTCACGGCGGTCGGCCTCTGCGTGGGTGCGGGCGTGGTGCTGCACGGCCTCGCGGGCGGCGTCCGACTCGACGCCGCCGTGCTCTGGGAACCGCCCTACCGCGCCACCGTCGACCCGCACGCCGACGACGTCGTCTTCGCGGACGTCCTCGACGAGCACGTCGCGGTCGGACGTCGCGCCCAGGCCGTCCGGGCGTTCCTCGCGCACGTCCTCGGCGTCCCCATGGGCCAGATCACCGCACTCCGGCTGAAGGGTGCGCTGTGGCGGTCCCTCGTCGTCGACGCGCACGTGCTGAGCCGTGACGTCCGGGTCCTCAACGGTCTCGCGATCCCCGAGCGGGTGGCTGCAGCCGTGGGTGTGCCCGTCCTCGTCGCGGCCGGCGGCGACGGCCTCGAGTGGATGCGGCAGGCGGCCCGGGCGGTCGTCGAGGCCGTCCCGGGTTCGGAGTACGCCGAGGTGCCGGGGCAGGGACACGTGCCCGCACCCGAGGCCCTCGGCCAGCTGCTCGACCGCTTCACCGCGCGGTCGGCCGCACGGCGCTGACCACCGGGGCTGCAAGGATGGTCGTCGTGAACGCACCTCGCCTCGGACTCCTGCTCGACGTCGACGGGCCCATCGCCAGCCCCGTCTCGCGCACCATCGCGATCCCGAGCATCATCGAGGACCTCGTCGCGCTCGCGGCCGAGGGCATCCCCGTCGTGTTCAACACGGGGCGGAGCGACGCCTTCATCCGGCAGGAGGTCGTCGGACCGCTGCTCGCCGGCGGTCTCGCGGCGGGCGGCCGCGTGCACGCCGTGTGCGAGAAGGGCGCCGTCTGGTGCTCGATCGGCCCGCAGTACGAGGGCGGCATGGGCGAGCTGACCGTCGCCGAGGACCTGGCGCTGCCGCGGGACTACGCCGACGAGATGCGCGAGCTCGTCCGCGACGAGTACGCCGACCTGGTCTTCTTCGACGAGACGAAGCGCGCGATGGTCTCGATCGAGCAGCGCGTCGAGGTGCCGAACGCGACGTACCTCGCCCGCCAGCCGGAGTTCGACGCGAAGGCCATGGCCGCGCTCCAGCGCCGCGGGCTCGGGGTCCGCCGGCTCGACGACGTCCGCCCCGACGCCGACGGTGCCGTGCAGTGGCGGATCGACCCGACGATCATCTCGACCGACGTCGAGTCCGACCGCAGCGGCAAGGACATGGGCGCCGAGCGGTCGCTCGAGCTCCTCGCGCAGGACGGCGACCTGCCCCTGGCGTGGCGGACGATGGGCGACTCCCGGAGCGACTACGCGATGGCGGACTGGCTGCACGCGAACGGCCACGAGGTGGCGCACGTCGACGTCCGCCCGTCCGACGGGGTCCCGGCGACGCCCTACCCGGTGCTCACGGCACCCGACGGCGTGATCCACGACGACGCCGGAGCGCGGTTCCTGTCGGACTGGCGCCGGTCCGTCTGAGCCGAGCCGCGCCTCCCGGGCCCCGGACCATGCGCTGTCGCAGGCCGCGCTGCCGGGCCACGCCCGTCCGCGGTGTTTGCGTGTCGGGGTGGTACACCAGTAATGTCGCGGGGTCCGCCGCCAGCCGATGACGGGATCCACCCCATGGCACAGAAGCTCCGCATCAAGTCGATCGAGGCCTCACTGGCCGACTCCGAGGAGCAGGGCCGGTCCCTGAAACGCTCCCTGAAGACGTTCGACATCGCCGCGATGGGGATCGCGGTCGCCGTCGGCGCCGGCATCTTCTCGGTCGGTGCGAACGCCGCCGCGAACTTCGCCGGGCCCGGCGTCATCATCTCGTTCCTGCTCGCCGCCGTCACCTGCGGCCTCGCGATCATGTGCTACGCCGAGTTCGCCTCGACGATCCCCGTCGCCGGCTCCGCGTACACGTTCACCTACGCCACGATGGGCGAGCTGCTCGCCTGGATCGTCGGGTGGGACCTCATCCTCGAGACCCTCACCGCCAGCGCCGTCATCGCGAAGTACTGGGGCATCTACCTCAGCACCGCGTTCGAGGTGTTCGGCGTCGAGCTTCCGAGCACGATCCAGCTCGGCCCGATCCCGTTCACCTGGGGCCCGGTCCTGATCGTCGGCATCTTCACGGTGCTGCTCGCGTTCGGCACCCGCCTGTCGTCGCGGGTCTCGGCCGTCATCACGGTCATCAAGGTCGCCATCGTCGTGTTCGTCATCGTCGCCGGTGCGTTCTTCGTCAAGGCCGCGAACTTCACCCCCTTCATCCCGCCGGCGTCGCCCGCCCGCGGTTCGGAGGGGAGTGTCTGGACCCAGTCGCTCGTGTCCTGGTTCACCGGCTCGGAGCCCGCCCAGTACGGCGTCTTCGGCCTGCTCGCCGCGGCCTCCCTCGTGTTCTTCGCGTTCATCGGCTTCGACGTCGTCGCGACCAGCGCCGAGGAGACCGAGAACCCGCAGAAGACCCTGCCGCGCGGCATCTTCATCGGCCTCGGCATCGTGACGCTGCTCTACGTCGGCGTCAGCGTCGTCATCACGGGCATGGTGTCGTACCAGCGCCTGGCCGAGGAGAAGACGCCGTCGCTGGCATCGGCCTTCGACATCGTCGGACTGCCGTGGGCCGCCGGCATCATCGCGATCGGCTCCCTGATCGGTCTGACCACGGTCGTCATGGTGCTGCTGCTCGGCCTGTCCCGCATCGTCTTCGCGATGAGCCGTGACGGCCTGCTGCCGCGCTGGTTCTCGAAGACGAACGAGAAGACGCAGACGCCGGTGCGCGTGCAGGTCGTCGCGGGTGTCGTCGTCGCGCTGCTCGCCGGCTTCACCGCGGTCGACAAGCTCGAGGGCATGATCAACATCGGCACCCTGTCCGCGTTCGTGCTCGTGTCGATCGGGATCATCGTGCTCCGTCGTTCGCGTCCCGACGCGCCGCGTGCCTTCCGAGTGCCGTGGTCGCCGGTGCTGCCGATCGTCTCGGCGGTGCTGTGCTTCTGGTTGATGCTGAACCTCGAGGTCGAGACGTGGCTCCGGTTCGTCATCTGGCTCGTGGTCGGGTTCGCGATCTACTTCGGGTACAGCCGTCGCAACAGCCGGGTGGGCAAGGGGCTGCAGTAGGGCGCGCGCTGGCGCTGGCGGGCGGGTCGAACCACGTTTCCGACACCGAACCACGCGCGGGGGCTGGTTCGGTGTCGGAAACGTGGTTCCACGCGGGCGTGGGCGCGGCCCCCCGCCGCGCGCCGCGTCAGGCGCCCAGTGCGAGCGCCGCGCCGAACCCGAGCATGACGAGCGCGACGAGCCCGTCGAACACGCGCCACGTCAGCGGCTTCGCGAACAACGGCCGCAGCAGCCGTCCGCCGAACCCGAGCGCGCCGAACCACAGGCAACTCGCGAGGACCGCCCCCACCGTCCACCACCACCGCTCCGCCGGCCCCTGCTGGTTCGCGACGGACCCGAGGAACACGAGGGTGTCCAGGTAGACGTGCGGGTTGGCCCACGTGAACAGGAGCATCGTCACGACGGCCGTCCGCAGGCTGACGGCGCGGTCGGTCCGTCGGGGTCCAGGAGGCGCGGTGCGCGTCCGCCCCGCACCCACCGTCGCCGAGGTGGCCGGTCCCACCGCCGCGGTCGCCACCGGCACGCCGTCGTCCGCCGCCGCCGACTCCACCCGCATCGCCGCGCCGGACGGCCACAGCGCCCGACGAGCCGCGAGCACCCCGTAGGTCACCAGGAACGCCGCACCGACGAAGCGGATCACCACGAGCGCCACCGGGAACCGCTCGACCACGACCCCGACGCCGAGCACCCCCGCGAGGATCAGCACGGCATCCGAGAGCGCGCAGACCACCACCGCCGCTGCGACGACCCGTACCGACGAGGTCACCGCGAGCCGGAGCAGGTACGTGTTCTGCACACCGATCGCCACGATGAGCGCGAGCCCGGTACCGAGGCCGGCGAGCAGGGGGAGGAGTGTGGTCACGGTCCGACCGTACGGCCGCGGCCACGTGCAGGACAGCTCACGTTCCTGATGCTGCGTAAGCTCAGCTGCATGCCACGACTGCAGCGCGAACACCTCGAGACCCTGCTCGCCGCGGTCGACCACGGGACGCTCGACGCCGCGGCCAGAGCGCTGTCGATCACGCCCTCGGCGGTGTCGCAGCGCATCAAGTCGATGGAGCAGCAGGTGGGCCGGGTGCTCCTGCAGCGGACGACGCCCGTCCGCCCGACCCCCGACGGCGAGGTCGTCCTCCGTCACGCACGACAGGCCCGGCTGCTCGACGAGGAGACCACCCGGGCGCTCGGCGGCGGCGAGACGGTCGTCCCGTCGATCCCGCTCGCGGTGAACGCCGACTCGCTGGGCACCTGGTTCCTGGACGCGCTCGCCCTCGTGCGTGCCGACACCGAGGTCGTGTTCGACCTCCACCGCGAGGACCAGGACCGCACCGCCGAACTCCTCCGCGCGGGCACGGTGATGGCGGCGGTCACGGCCGAGGCCGAGCCGGTGCAGGGGTGCTCCTCGGTGCCGCTGGGGATCGACCGGTACCGGGCCGTCGCCTCCCCGTCGTTCGTCGCCCGGTACCTGCCGGGTGTCGACAGCGAGCAGCGGATGACACGGCTCCTCGACCGGGTGCCCCTCGTGGACTACGACCGCGACGACGACCTGCAGCAGGGGTACCTGCGGCGGGTGCTCGGCCACGCGCCGTCCGGGCCGTGGCACTTCGTCCCGACCTCGGCGGACTTCGCCCGTGCGGTGTCGCTCGGCTTCGGCTGGGGGATGCTGCCGGAGGCCCAGTGCCTCGATGCCCTCGACCGGGGTGACCTCGTCGAGCTCACTCCCGGGCGTCGGGCGGACGTGGCGCTCTGGTGGCAGCGCTGGAACCTGGCCTCACCGCTGCTCGAGCGCGTGACCGAGGCCGTCCGGGCGACCGCGGCCGAGCGGCTCCACCCCGCCGGTCAGGCCGTCGCCCGGTAGCGGAGCCCGTCCACGAGCAGCCCGACGAGCAGCTGGCTCTGCTCGATCGTCGGAGCACCGTGGCACAGGTCGGCCACCGCGTGCAGGAGCTGCTGCGCGTCGACGTCGGGGCGGATCGTCCCCGCGGCCGCCGCGGCGTCGAGGAGTCCACCGAGGGCGCCACCGAGCCGCGCGAGGAAGTAGTCCGGCAGCGCCTCGAACGCCGGGTCGCCCGAGTGCAGGGCGGCGGCGAGCCCGCGCTTCGTCGCGACGAACTCGGTGAACCGCTGCAGCCACAGGGCGAGCGCCTCGTCGGGAGCGTGCGCGGCGGCGAGCTCGTCCGCGGCAGCCGCCGTCGACTCGACCGCCCGCTGGAACACCGCGACGACGAGGTCCGAGCGCTGCGGGAACCGCCGGTACAGCGTGCCGACGCCGACCCCGGCCCGGTCCGCGATCAGCTTCGCGGGGGCGTCCACCCCGTCGGTCGCGAAGACGGCCTTGGCGGCGTCGGTCAGGGCGTCGGCATTGCGTCGGGCGTCGGCGCGCACGGAATCCTCCTCTTGCGTAAACGGAAAGCCGTTCCGTATAGTTCCGGAAGAGCGTTCCACTTCGGGCCACGATACGGCACCGACACCCGGAACGCCATCGACAGGAGGAACCGCACATGCAGTACCGCACCCTCGGCCGCACCGGCATCCAGGTCAGCCCCTTCGCCCTCGGCGCCATGATGCTCGGCACCGACGGCAGCATCGGCAACGGCGACGAGCAGGACTCGATCCGCATCGTCCGCCGCGCACTCGACGCGGGCATCAACTTCATCGACACCGCCGACCGCTACTCGCAGGGCGGCTCGGAGGAACTGCTCGGCAAGGCGCTCGCCGGCCGCCGGGACGACGTCGTCATCGCCACCAAGTTCAACGGCCCGATGGGCGACGACCCGAACCGGCGCGGCAACTCCCGGCGGTGGATCACGCAGGCCGTCGAGGGGTCGCTGCGCCGCCTCCGGACCGACCACATCGACCTGTACCAGGCGCACCGACCCGACGACACGGTCGACCTCGAGGAGACCCTGTCCGCCCTGACCGACCTGATCCGCAGCGGCAAGGTCCGGGCGATCGGCAGCTCGGACTTCCCCGCGTCGATGCAGGTCGAGGCGCAGTGGACGTCGGAGCGTCGCGGGCTCGAGCGCTTCCGGACGGAGCAGCCCACGTACTCGATCCTCAACCGCGGCATCGAGCGCGAGGTCCTCCCGGTCGTCCAGCGGTACGGCATGGGGTCCCTCGTGTGGAGTCCCCTCGCCGGCGGCATGCTGACCGGCCGCTTCCGGAAGGGGCAGGACACCGACCTCGCCCGCGCGACGATGTTCCGGCACAACCGCGACGAGCGACGGATCGACGCCGTCGAACAGGTGGTCGCACTGTCCGAGGAGACCGGCATCCGGATGACCCACCTCGCGATGGCCTTCGCGATCGCGCACCCCGGCGTCACGAGCGCCCTGATCGGCCCGCGTTCCGTGGAACAACTCGACGACCTGCTCGCCGGCGCCGACGTGGTGCTCTCCGACGAGGTCCTCGACCGCATCGACGCGATCGTCCCGCCGGGCACCGACGTCGGACGGCTCGACCAGCAGTACCAGCCGCCGGCCGTGCTCGACGCCACCCTGCGCCGACGCCCCGCCGCCGGACGCTCCGCGGCCTGACGTCGCGTCGGGGGCGGCCGCTTGCGGGAAACCGCACGATCGCCGCCCCCGGGGCCGTGTTCACACGTTCGTCACGAACCAGCACCACCGTCGGACCTACGATCGCAGCACCGACGGCGACGGGCCGTCGACAGCACGACCGCACCACGACACGAAACACCGAACACCGCGACCGCACCCACGGTCGCGAGTACCGCCGGCGCAGGATCCCTAGTCCCTCGCCGGCCGGACCTCCCGAGGGTCCGCATCCATGTCGCCGCAGCCGCCGACGCCCGTCTCACGATGCGTCGGCGCCTGCGCTCGACCACGCGTGAGTCCTCTCCGAACCCGACAGGAGACCACGCCATGTCCGCACCACCCGACGTCCGTCGTACCCCGACGCCACTCCGAGCACCAGAGGCGACCGACGAGCTGCAGTCCTTCGACTTCCAGCTCCCGGCCCCGCTCACGCCGCGCGACCGCGAGCGCGCCCGACGCCGCCGGCAGACCGAGCCGGTGCCCTACGTCCGACCGCGTGCCGAGAGCCGGCCGCACAGCCCCGTGATGGTCCTCATCGTGCTCGTCGCCACGCTCGGCGTGATGGCGTACGCGGTGTTCCTCCTCGACCCGGCGAACCGGGGCGACTTCCTGCCGTACGGACTCGTGATCGTCGCCGAGAGCGTGCTCGTGGGGCAGGCGCTCCTGTCCATGTGGACGATCCTGTCCGGCGGCTCCGACCCCCGGGACTTCGCGTTCCACCACACCCAGGACACCCTGTTCGACCGCGACACCATCGCCCGGAGCGGCGCCGCCGACCAGCCCCACCGCTGGCCGATGCACGTGCGCGGACGCCGGGTGGACGTCGACGTCTTCATCACCGTCTACGGCGAGGAGCTCACCAAGGTGGCCGCGACCGTGCAGGCCGCGGTGGCCATGCGCGGTGAGCACCGCACGTGGGTGCTCGACGACGGGCGGAGCGACGAGGTGCGGGCGCTCGCCGAGGAGCTCGGCGCCCGGTACGTCCGTCGGCTCTCCTCGCACGGCGCGAAGGCGGGCAACATCAACCACGCGCTGACGCTCGCCAAGGGCGACTACTTCGCGGTCTTCGACGCGGACTTCGTGCCGAAGCCGGACTTCCTGTTCGAGACCGTGCCGTTCTTCGCCGACGACGGGATCGCCTTCGTGCAGACCCCGCAGTCGTACGGCAACCTCCACAACCTCGTCTCGCGGGGTGCCGGGTACATGCAGACGGTGTTCTACCGGTTCATCCAGCCCGGCCGGAACCGGTTCAACGCGGCGTTCTGCGTCGGGACGAACGTCATCTTCCGCCGCGAGGCCATCGACGAGATCGGCGGCATGTACACCGACTCGAAGTCCGAGGACGTCTGGACGAGCCTGATGCTCCACGAGCGCGGCTGGAAGACCGTCTTCATCCCGATGACCCTCGCCGTCGGCGACGCCCCGGAGACCATCGAGGGCTTCACCAAGCAGCAGCTCCGGTGGGCTACGGGCGGCTTCGAGATCCTGCTCACGCACTTCCCGTTCCGCCCGAAGCACCGCCTGACGATGGACCAGCGACTGCAGTACCTCGTCACCGCGAGCTTCTACCTGACGGGCATCGTCCCCGGCCTCCTCCTGCTCGTGCCGCCGCTCGAGATCTACTTCGACCTGCGCCCGATGAACCTGACGATCGGGGCCGGCGAGTGGGTGCTGTTCTACCTCGGCTTCTACGGTGCGCAGGTGCTCCTCGCGTTCTACGCCCTCGGGTCGTTCCGGTACGAGACGCTCCTGCTCGCCGCGGTCTCGTTCCCGATCTACGCGAGCGCGCTCTGGAACGTCGTCTGCGGCAAGGAGCAGGCGTGGCACGTCACCGGCGCCTCCCGTGGTCGGACGCCCTCACCGTTCAACTTCATCGTCCCGCAGGTGCTCGTGTTCGTGTTCCTGGCGTTGACGAGCGTCGTGGCGGTCTGGCGTGACCTCGACAACGGGCAGCTGACGCTCGCGACGGCCTGGAACACCACGAACACCCTCGTGTTCCTCGCGTTCATCATCGCCGCGTTCCGCGAACAGGCCCGGAACCGCGTGACGGACCGGCTGACCGCGATGCTGGACGGGGTGACGGCATGACCTGGACGAACCGACTCCGGCTGTTCGCGGGGCTCATCGTGGTGCTCGTCGTCGTGGCGGCGTTCACGCTCGTCTTCAACCAGCGGCAGAGCGCCGTGGCGAGCACCTCCGCGGCGATCGCCGCGCAGGAGTACGCCGTCGGTACCGACTACGGCGGGACCGTCACCGAGGAGTACGTCGAGGAGGGCGACACCGTCCGGAAGGGCGACCAGCTCCTCCAGGTGCAGAGCCTCCAGCTCGCGCAGGACATCCGGAAGGGCGTCGTGGGCGCGAACACGCAGACGAGCGCGTACGACATCGGCGCCGACGGCTTCATCACGTTCAAGGCCGAGGTCTCCGGCACCGTCGCCAAGGTCGACGTGAAGACCGGCGGATACGTGCAGGCCGGCTCCGAGCTCGGCACGATCCACAAGGAGGACAGCCTCTTCGTCACCTCGAGCTTCATCGTGACGGCCCGGGACTACGGGCGGATCCGGAACGGCGCCGCGGTCGACCTCGTGCTCCCGAACGACACGACGATCCGGGGCACCGTGAAGAGCGTCAGCGTCGAGACCAACGACCAGGGACAGGCGAAGACCACGGTCGACGTCGAGAGCCCCGAGCTCTCCGCGTCGCCGTCGAGCGGCATCACGAGCCCCGGGACGCCGGTGGACGCCACCCTGCACCTGCGGGACGACGGCCGGCTCGCGGGCGTCACGGACCTCGTCCGTGACTTCGCGCGGCAGATCGGACTGTAGCCCCATGCTCCGGCTGCCTCGGTCTGCCCGTCGCGACCAGGCGCCGGACGCGCGCCGTCGGGTCGGCGTGCGCCGTGCCTCCAGGCTGTCCACCAGCGTCACCGTCGTGACGGCCGTCGCGATGCTCGTGACCGCGTGCACCGGTCCTGGAGGCACGGATCACCCCGGCGAGACCACCTCGCCCACCACGAACGGTGCGGCACAGGCGCGCGCGGTCGCCCCTCTCGGCGACGTCGCGTCGTCGAAGGCGGGCGCGATGCGCCTCGCCGACGGCCTGCTGCCGCCGACGAACCGCTGGTTCTCCGGACTCGTCTTCGGCGCGGCACCGCAGCCGGTGTTCCCCAGCCCGATCTCGTGGCAGGTGACCGACGACGGCTTCGCGGCCGGGCTCCCCACCGTCACGGCCACCGAGAAGACCATCGCCGGCGGTGCGACGCAGCAGGTCGGACTCGACCTCGGTGCGACCTCGACCCTGGTGTCCGACTACGACTCGGTGTCCGTGACCGTCGAGCACCGTGACGGCTCCACCGTCCTCGGGCACACGGTGGTCGCCGAGGGCTCGCCGCTCGTGACGTACACCGCCGCGCGAGCCGGCACCGTCACCGCGACCTCGCCGATCGACGGCACCGGGGACGGTACCGGGACCGTCACCAGCGGCGGCCGGACCTGGCAGCTCGTCGTCCGCGACGGGACGATCGACGGCGACGCGATCGACCTGCGATCGGGCGGCAGTGTCGTGCTCCTGCCGGTCCCGGACGGCGCGACCGCGGCGCAGACGACCCGGCTCGTCGCCGCCGCCCGTCCGCTCACGGGGGTCGCGCTCGACCGCAGCGCCTCGCGAGGGAAGCAGCGCACGACGCTCACGTACGACTTCGGCTCCGGCGACCGGGGCGTGCTCGTCCCGCAGCCGGGGCAGGGCACGACCGGCCTGGAGTGCACCGGCCTGCACTACGAGACCGTCCAGGGACCGGCCCCGGTCTGCACCGGCACCGCCCTGCGGTTCGCGGTCGACACGGTCCGGCCCTCGGACACCCTCGACCTGTCGGGGCTGTCGTCCGCGGAGCGAGCGGCGCTCGTCACGCAGGTCCGCGCCGACGCGTCCACGGTGGATGCCTCGTCGTACGCCGCGGACAGCTACGGCGGCGGGAAGGACCTGTACCGCGTCGCGAACCTGTACCGGCTCGCGACGCAGCTCGACCTCTCGTCGGTGGCGGACGCGCTGAAGACCTCGGTCGTCGACGAGCTCGACCAGTGGTTCGACCCCGCCGGGTGCGGGACCCGCACGGCGCGGTGCTTCGCCTACGACCCCACGCTGCACGGGCTCGTCGGGCAGGAGGCCTCGTTCGGCTCCGACGAGTTCAACGACCACCACTTCCACTACGGCTACGTGCTGTCCGCAGCCGCCGTCCTCGCCGCCGACGACCCGGCGCTCGTGAGCCGGTGGCGGACCGTGGCCGACCTCGTCGCCGCGGACATCGCCTCGCCGGAGGCCACCGCCTCGTTCCCGGCGCTCCGCGTCTACGACCCGTACGCGCAGCACTCGTGGGCGTCCGGGTTCTCGCCGTTCGCCGACGGCAACAACCAGGAGTCGTCGTCCGAGGCCGTCTCGGCGTGGAACGGCGTCGCGCTGTGGGGAGCGGTGTCCGGCTCGTCGTCGGGGTCGTCGTCGGGGTCGTCGTCGCTCCGGTCCGTCGGGACGTGGCTGCTCTCGAACGAGGCGGCCTCGGCCGCGCGGGACGTGCTCGACCCGGACCTCTCCGCGTTCCCGGAGTTCCGGCACCGGGTGGTCTCGCTGACCTGGGGCGGCAAGCGCGACCACGCGACCTGGTTCAGCGCCGCGGCGGCCGCGCCCGCGGGGATCGAGCTCATCCCGATGCCGGCCGTGGCCGCCTCGTACGTCGATGCCGGCGGGGCGGCGCAGATCCGCCGGGTGCTGGCCGAGGCCGTGCCGGACGGCAGGTACGACGTCCAGTTCGGCGACTACCTGCTCATGTACCGGGCGCTGGCGTCACGGGCCGATGCGGCCACGGCGCTGCGGGAGGCGCGGGCGTTGCCGGACGCGGTGGTCGACTCGGCGAACTCGCGGTCGTACATGCTGGCGTGGATCATGTCGCGCGCGTAGCGCCGGCGCGTTCCACGACAGCGTGCGAGGTTCCGCGCACCGTGCGGCCCTGCTCGCGTCCCACAGTGGTCGGAACCTCGCACAGAGCGCCGGCGCGGTGGCCGCGGCCGCGCCCCGTCAGGTCTGGCAGCGCGGACACCAGTACGTGTCCCGCAGGGTCAGCTCCGACTCACCGAGCTCCCCGTACCGGATCGGCGTCCCGCAGCGCAGGCACGGCTTCCCCGCTCGGCCGTACACCCAGAAGCGCCGACCGGGCCGATCGACCCCGGTGGTCACACGGGCGCTGCGGTCACGGTTGGCGAGGATGAGCCGGCTCGCCAGGGCGATCATCCGCGCTGGGTGGTGCACCTCGCGCACCGGACGGGTCGGCAGGACACCGCGCAGGAAACACAGCTCGTTGCGGTAGACGTTCCCGAGGCCGGCGAGTACCCGCTGGTCGAGCAGCGCGAGGCCGACCGGACGATCAGGGTCCCGCGTCAGGTTCGCCAGCGCGAGGTCGGCGTCCCAGTCGGGACCGAGCAGGTCGGGGCCGAGGTACCCGACGATCTCGGACTCCTGGTCGCGGGGGACGACCTCGAGCACCCCGAGCGCGAAGCCGACCGTCGAGACGTCGGCGGCGCTGCCGGGTCCGCCGCCGGTCGCGTCGAGCACCACCCGCGCCTGGTGCGCCGGGCGACGCCAGCGGTCCCCGGGCGCGTAGACGTCCCACCGCCCCTCCATCTTGAGGTGCGAGTGCACGGTCAGGTCGCCGATCCGGTGCAGCAGGTGCTTGCCACGCGGGACGACCTCGTCCACCGTGCGGCCGACGAGGTCGAGCGTGGCGAACGCCGGCACCCGGAAGTCGCTGCGGGTGAGGACCTTCCCCGCCAGTGCGGCGTGGAGCCGACGGGCGGCGCGGAAGACGGTGTCGCCCTCAGGCACCGGGCACCCCCGTCGTGCGCTCAGACACGGAGACGCAGCCCCTGCGGCGTGGCGGTGAACCCGGCTTCGCGCAGCGCCGAACCGAGCGGGGTCTCGAGGACGAAGTCGCCGTCCACTCGCTCGACCGAGAGCTTCCGCAGGCCGCTCCGCACGGTCGCGGCGATCGACGCCGCAGCCACGGCGAGGTCCGCCGGGTCGTCGGTGAAGGTCAGCACCGACTTGCCACCGCGTTCGACGTACACCGCGAGGTGCCCGTCGACCGTCGTGACGAGCGCACCCGCCTTGCGCCCGGGCCGGTGCCCGCGGCCCGTCGTCTTCACGGGAGCGGAGTCGGCGGCCCCACTGGGACGACCAGCGGTACCGTCGGCGCTGCCCGCACCGTCGTCGTCAGGCCCGGCGGCGGTGTCGGACGGCCACGGCAGCGATGCCCCGTACGCGTTCGCCGGGTCGGTCGCCGCGAGGGTCAGGGCATCACGCGACCGGTCCGGATCGGCCCGTTCGTCGTCGTCGATGTCGCGCGCGTACGTGCGGAGCCGGTCGACGGTGGGCCCCGTCGCGAACTGCGCGGCGCCGAGGCCCTCGACGAAGTAGCCCCGGCGGGCCCGGCCGGACTCCTCGAAGCGGGAGAGCACCCGGTACACGCCGGCGAACCCGCCCCGGACGCCCTCGACCTGCACCGCGCCGCGGGTGACGACGCCGTACCGCTCGAGCAGCTGTTCGGCGGTCGCGGCGGCCCGGACGGTCGCGTCGGACTCGGCGAGGGGGAGCAGGGACCACCGGCCGCCGACGGACGGCGGACCGGACTGGGTCGGCATCGTCGGCCGACGACGGCCGCGGTACGCCCGTGCGCGGGGTGCGCTCGAGCTCTTCGCCTTCCCGCCGAGCATCGCGCGCAACGGCGCGAAGGTGTCGTTCGTGATCTGCCCGGCCCACACCAGGTCCCACAGCGCGGTCGACAGGGCGGTGTCGTCGGTGCTGCCGACGGCCTGCCCGAGCTGCCGGAAGAAGTACGCGCCGCCGCCCGCGAGCGCACCGAGCACGTCCCGCTGGAGCTCGGTCGTCTCGTCACCGGAGGGCTCCGCCAGGGTCGTGGCCGCGGTGTCGGCGAGGTGCAGGCGGATCCAGCCGTCGTTGCCCGGCAGGGTGCCGCCGCCGGACCAGAGGACCTCGCCCGTGGCGGTGAGCTCGTCGAGCATGCTCGGCGCGTAGTCGCCGACGCGTGCCGGCAGCACGAGGGTCTCCCACGCGCTCGCGGGCAGTGCCACCCCGGCGAGCTGGTCGACGACCTGGAGCACCCCGTCGACGCCGCGCAGCCCACCGCGGGTGCCGGCGGTCCGGACGTGCTGCCACGCGGGCAGGAACCGCGCGAGGGCGTCCGGCGCGACGGGCTCGACTTCGTGCCGGAGCGCCGCGAGCGACTTCGTGCGGATGCGGCGGAGCACCTCGGCGTCGCACCACTCCGCACCCTGGCGATCGGGACGGAACTCGCCCTCGACCACGCGACGGTCGGCGACGAGGCGGCGCAGGGTGTCCTGCACGACGGCGATCCCGAGCCCCAGCCGTCCGGCGGCGTCCTGCGCGGAGAACGGCCCGTGCGACCGGGCGTACCGGCCGACCAGGTCGCCGAGCGGGTCGGCCACCGGTTCGACGAACGCCGTCGGCACGCCGATCGGCAGGGGCACCCCGAGGGCGTCGCGCAGTCGGGAGGCGTCCTCGATCACGGCCCAGCGGGTCGCGCCGGCGTGCGAGAACGCGAGCACGCGGCGGTCCCGCTCGAGCGCGGCGAGCACGGTCTGCACCTCGGTCGTCGCTGCGGCGCGGTCGTCCGCCTCCGCCAGCCAGCTCCGGTCCACGATCTCGTCGAGGTCGAGCGCGCCCACGAGCCGCAGGACGTCGACGATCCCCTCGGCGTCGCGCGCCCGGCGGTCCGGCGAGAGCCGCTGCAGGTCACGCTCGACCGAGGCGATCACCGCCGGGTCGAGCAGCTCGCGGAGCTCGGCACGACCGAGCAGCTCGCCGAGCAGCGTCGAGTCGAGGGACAGTGCGGCCGCCCGACGCTCGGCGAGCGGGGAGTCCCCCTCGTACATGAACGCGGCGACGTACCCGAAGAGCAGCGAGCGCGCGAACGGCGACGGCGTCTCCGTCTCGGTCTCGACCAACCGGATGCGCCGGCCCGCAATGTCGTCGGCGATCCCCAGCAGGGCGGGCACGTCGTACACGTCCTGGAGGACCTCGCGCACGGTCTCGAGCACGATCGGGAAGGACGGGTACTTCTGGGCGACCTCGAGCAGCTGCGAGGCCCGCTGCCGCTGCTGCCAGAGCGGGGACCGCTGCCCGGGGTTCCGGCGGGGCAGCAGGAGCGCCCGCGCGGCGCACTCACGGAAGCGCGCGGCGAACAGCGCCGACGCCCCGACCTCGTCCGTCACGAGCGCTTCGAGGTCGTCCCGCTCGAACACGAACAGGTCGGCGCCGGGAGGCTCGGCATCGGTCTCGGGGATGCGCACGACGATCCCGTCGTCGGCGGCCATGGCGTCGCCGTCGATCCCGTGGCGCTCACGGAGTCGTGCGGCGACCGCCAGGGCCCACGGCGCGTGCACCTGCATGCCGTACGGCGAGTGCAGGATGAGCCGCCAGTCGCCGAGCTCGTCACGGAAGCGCTCGATCACGAGGGTCGTGTCGTTCGGCACGTGTCCGGTCGCGGCGCGCTGGTCGCGGAGGAAGGTGAGCAGGTTCGTCACGGCCCGTTCGTCGAGCCCGCCGGCGGCCACCCGGGCGCGTGCGTCGTCGTCGGAAGCCCCCTCGACCTCGCGCACGAAGGCCCCGGTGGCACGGCCGAGTTCCGCGGGGCGACCGATGCCGTCGCCCTTCCAGAACGGCACGCGGCCCGGCTGCCCGAACGCGGGGCTGACGATCACCCGGTCGTGGGTGATCTCCTCGATGCGCCAGCTCGTCGCACCCAGCGCGAAGACGTCACCGACGCGGGACTCGTAGACCATCTCTTCGTCGAGCTCGCCGACGCGCGAGGCCTTCTCGCCGACCATGAACACGCCGAACATGCCGCGGTCGGGGATCGTCCCGCCGCTGGTGACCGCGAGCCGCTGGGCACCCGGACGCCCGGTCAGGGTGCCGTGCACACGGTCCCACACCAGGCGCGGGCGGAGCTCGGCGAACTCGTCGCTCGGGTAGCGCCCGGTCACGAGGTCGAGCGTTGCCTCGAACGCGGAGCGGGGCAGACCGCTGAACGGGGCGCTCCGCCGCACGAGCTCGAACCAGTGCTCGACGTCGACCGTGTCGATCGCCCCCGCTGCCACGGTGTGCTGCGCGAGGACATCGAGCGGGTTCGCCGGCACCGAGATCGACTCGATCTGCCCGGCCACCATCCGCTCGACCGTCACGGCACTGTTCACCAGGTCGGCGCGGTGCTTCGGGAACAGCACACCGCGCGAGATCTCGCCGACCTGGTGCCCGGCGCGACCGACGCGCTGGAGACCGCTCGCGACCGAGGGTGGCGCCTCGACCTGCACGACGAGGTCGACCTCGCCCATGTCGATGCCGAGCTCGAGCGAACTCGTCGCGACGACGCAGCGCAGTCGACCGGACTTCAGGTCGTCCTCGATGATGGCGCGCTGGTCCTTCGAGACGGAACCGTGGTGGGCGCGGGCGAGCACCGGCACGGCGGCGTCGGAGCCCCCGCCACCGGTCTGCCCGGACGCGCCGATCACCTGCGCCGGGGGCCGCTTCGTGCCCTGCGGGGCGACGGCGTGCGCCGAGGTCCGTGCCGGCGACTGCGGACGCCCGCGCGCGACCGGCAGGCCGTCGTCGGCGGGGGAGGCACCGGCCGGAACCAGCGCCCCGTCACCGACCGAGCCCGCCGCCGCGAGCACGCGTTCTTCGTGGATCTCGTTCAGCCGTGCCGTCAACCGCTCGGCCAGGCGGCGGGAGTTCGCGAACACGATGGTCGACCGGTGTTCCTCGACCAGGTCGACCACGCGTTCCTCGACGTGGGGCCAGATCGACCCGTTCGTCGGTGACTCGGTCGCGTCCGCACCGACGGGCGGTGCACCGAGCTCGGCCATGTCGTCGACCGGCACGACGACCCGCAGGTCGAACGTCTTCTGCGCCGGCGGGGCGATGATCGACACCGGTGCGCGTCCGCCGAGGAACCGCGCCACCTCTTCCGGGGGGCGCACCGTCGCCGACAGCCCGATCCGCTGCACGGGCTTCTCGAGCAGGTCGTCGAGCCGTTCGAGCGAGACCGCCAGGTGGGCGCCGCGCTTGGTGGACGCGACGGCGTGCACCTCGTCCACGATGACGGTGTCGACGTTCACCAGGGTCTCGCGCGCCTGCGAGGTGAGCATGAGGTACAGCGACTCCGGCGTCGTGATGAGGATGTCCGGCGGCTGCCGCAGCAGCTTCTGCCGATCGGACGACGGGGTGTCACCGCTGCGGACCCCGACCGTGACGTCGGGTGGTTCGAGCCCGAGGCGCCGTGCGGTCTGGGTGATGCCGACGAGCGGGCTGCGCAGGTTCCGTTCGACGTCGACGCCGAGGGCCTTCAGCGGGGACACGTAGAGCACCCGGGTGCGCTGCTTCGCGGGCGGACGGTCGGTCGAGCTGATGAGTCGGTCGATCGACCACAGGAACGATGCCAGCGTCTTGCCGGACCCCGTCGGGGCGATCACGAGCGCGTGCTTCCCGGTGGAGACGGCGTCCCACGCACCGGCCTGCGCCGGGGTCGGTGCGGCGAAGGCGCCGCGGAACCACTCCGCGGTGGCGGGGGAGAAGCGCTCGAGGACGTCCGTCATGGTCCGTCCCATCCTGCCCGCCACCACCGACAGCGGCCCGTGCGGACGTACCCCTTGACAGAGCGATAGTTACCGATCTATCGTTAACACATCGCGATACGACGAAGACGATTCCGGTCAGACCGTTCGCGAGCCGACTCAGCACGACGGAAGGACGCATCATGCGACCCATGCACAACGACTTCGACACCACCCAGCACGCGCGCGGCCCCCGCTTCGGCGGCGCGCGGCAGCACCACGGCGCCGGCTTCCCCGGCCGCGACCGCGGTGACCACGACCACGGCGGACGCGGCGGTTTCGGCCCCGGCTTCGGTCGCGGCTTCGGACCCGGCTTCGGCGGTCCGGGGTTCGGCGGTCCCGGCTTCGGCCGCGAACGCCGTCGCCGCGGCGACGTCCGCCTCGCGATCCTCGGCCTGCTGGCCGAGGGCCCGCAGAACGGCTACGCCGTCATCAAGACCATCGCCGAACGCACCGGCGGCGCCTGGAAGCCGAGCCCCGGTTCGGTCTACCCGACGCTCCAGCAGCTCGTGGACGAGGACCTCGTCGTCTCCACGGGTGACGGCCGGAAGACGCTCTTCGAGCTCACCGGCGCCGGCAAGGCCGAGGCAGAGGCGAAGGCGGACGAGATCGCCGCGGCCTTCGACGCGCCGGGCCTCCCGGACTCGTCCCGCGAGTTCATCGAGGCGCTCCGGAAGACCATGGGCGTCCTGCACATGTACCGCACCAGCGCGACGGAGGAGCAGGCGAAGGCGGCGACCGCCAAGATCGACCAGCTCCGCAAGGACCTCCTGCAGATCCTCGCCGACTGACGTCGGAACCCGTGACGGGAGGCGCGGTGCCAGCTGGCACCGCGCCTCCCGTCCGCATCGTGAGCAGCAATGGTCGAGTCCGCACGTCGGACCCGACCATTTCTGCTCACCAAGCGCGCCGCGGGGCGAGCCCGCCGAGCGCGCCTACGCGCCGATGAACGCGGCCACGTCCGCCAGCTCCGCTGCGGACACCGCGTGGGGCAGGCCCTCGTACGTGCGATCCGTCACGGTGGTGTTCGTCGCCGCCCACGCCTGCGTCCGGGCGGTGGCCTCGCCGGGGATCACCGGGTCGAGGTCGCCGTGCCCGAGGAACACCCGGGGCCGGACGGCGGCGACGGCCTCGTCACGGGAGTCCGTCACGCCCGGCACGACGAAGCCGGACAGCGACACCGCGAACGCGAACGCAGCGGGCCGTGCCCGGAGCAGTTGCAGCGCCATCGATCCACCCTGCGAGAACCCGAGCAGCCCGATCCGCGGGTGCTCGGCCGCGACCGAGTCGATCCACTCGAGGACTCCGGCGACGGACTCGTCGACGGGCCCGAGTGCCGGGGAGCCCGGCGTCCCGAGCGGGTACCAGCTGTACCCCTGCCCGAACGGCATCGGCGCACGCAGCGACGCCATGGTCCACGACGACGGCAGCGCCGGGGCGAGTCCGAGCAGGTCGCGTTCGTTCGACCCCACCCCGTGCATCGTCACGAGCAGCGGGGTCCCCGCACGCTCGGAGGGGCTCCGGGTCCACTGCACGGCATCGCGATCGATCATGCGGACGACAGTAGTTGACGCATCAACCATCCCCAACCCCCGCGCCTTCCGCCGAACTCGCCGCGGTGACTGGTAGACACGGTGCATGGCCTCGCTGCGCACCCCCGACCCCGACTCCGGCTGGCTGTCCGACGAGGAGCTCGCGAACGTCCGCCGTCGACTGCCGATCTGCTACGTCGAGGCGGTGCCCGTCCGCACCGACGGCCTCGGCGTCGTCACCGAGGTGGGCGTGCTGCTGCGCGTCGCCCCGAGCGGTTCCATCGCCCGCACGCTCGTGTCCGGGCGCGTGATGTTCGGCGAGTCGATCCGGACCGCATTGTTCCGGCACCTCGAGAAGGACCTCGGGCCGATGGCGTTCCCGCAGCTGCCGTCGAGCCCCACCCCGTTCACCGTGGCCGAGTACTTCCCGCTGCCCGGCGCGTCCGTCTACACGGACGAACGGCAGCACGCGATCTCCCTCGCGTACGTCGTCCCCGTGACCGGCACGTGCGAGCCCCGGCAGGACGCCCTCGAGCTGACCTGGATGAGCCCGATGGAGGCAGCTTCCGACGCCGTCGCCGACGAGATGGAGGGCGGTCGCGGAGCGCTCCTCCGCGCCGGACTCGCATCGGTCGGCGCCCTCATGTAGCAGCCGCCGCCACCCGCACACGACGAAGCCCCCGGATCCGAATCGGACCCGGGGGCTTCGCAGCGCGGTACTGGACCGGCTTACTTGTTGTCGTTCTTGAGGCTGTCGGCCACGCCTGAAGCGGCGTCCTTGACGTTCGTACCTGCCTGCTTGGTGTCGGCCTTGACCTGATCGGTCTTGCCTTCAGCCTTGAGGCGGTCGTTGTCCGTCACGTTCCCGACGGCTTCCTTGGCCTTGCCAGCTGCCTTCGCAGCGGCGTTCTTGACGTCTTCGATCCCAGCCATAGGCTCTCCTTCCGACAGCGGACAGTTCCCCGTCAGCCGCTCGCGCGGCATCCGGTGAAGGAGAACCTACGCCCGTGGAGTGCGTCCGTGCTCAGGCGGCGTGGAGGTTGTCCCCTGAAGGATCAGCGCGCGGATCCGGCGGGACGGGAGGCGCGGCGCGAGCCACCACGACGGTTGCCGCCCGACTCGGTGCCGGACCCACGACCGGCGGCGTAGCCGCCCTCCGAGGACCAGACCGGAGCGGACCCGCCGCGGACGGTGTCGCTCGACGCGCGACGGCTGCCACCACTGCGGCGACCGCCGGACGCGGCACCCGAGCGCTGCCCACC
>NZ_JABXGF010000230.1:0-246 GCF_025407985.1 Curtobacterium sp. C2H10
CGACTGGAGCGCTAAGCTGCTACGCTTCTGGACGGTTGATTTTTAGCCACCAGGGGGGCGGATATTATGCGGTAAGCCTGTGCTGAAGGCGTGGAAGTGAAAAGGTAGATGATATGAGTACAACAATGGCCATTTTAACCGTTGGCGTGGTGCCGGTAGCGGAGGTTCTGCCGCTGTTAACCGAACATATCAGGGAAGAGCAGATCACGCATATTAGCCTGCTGGGTAAAATGACGCGTGAAGAGG
>NZ_JABXGF010000231.1:0-246 GCF_025407985.1 Curtobacterium sp. C2H10
TTGCGGATGTACGGCAGACCGTCTTTGGTCTCCGGGTTTGGCCACCAGTACGGCGGAAAGCTGTAGTAATCGTGCTTATTGCCGCTGGCGGCGACCAGCGTTTTATCCATCACCGAAAGCAGCGGATGTTTAAGCGCCAGATCCGCCTTGTTGAACAGCGCGCTTGCGGCCTGCACGAACAGCGGGTCTTTAGCCGCTATCTGCTGGCGGCTATAGGCTAAATCTTTACCGTCAAGGGTATAGGGT
>NZ_JABXGF010000232.1:0-245 GCF_025407985.1 Curtobacterium sp. C2H10
CTCTGGATGTGCACCATGATCAGCGTATTCGATATCTTTAAAATCGGCATCGGCCCTTCCAGCTCCCACACCGTGGGGCCAATGAAAGCGGGCAAACAATTCACCGACGACCTTATCGCGCGCGGGCTGCTTGCCAACGTCACCACCGTCATCGTCGACGTATACGGCTCCCTTTCCCTGACCGGCAAAGGCCACCATACCGACATTGCGATTATTATGGGTCTGGCGGGCAACATGCCCGATAG
>NZ_JABXGF010000233.1:0-245 GCF_025407985.1 Curtobacterium sp. C2H10
GGGTGATGCCATACCGGTTCTGGAATGACACCTTACGGTGATCCACTTTACTGCTTTCGGCGAAGGTCTTATCCCATTTCTCGATCATCGAAACGGGCGCATTTGGATTGGTAGTATCAGCATAACTCATTGTCGTGACTCCACTTAATGATGCACATAGCAGCATCGCAGGTATAGCGGACGTCAGTTTTTTGGTGAAAGCATTCATCAAAAATTCCCCTGGAAAAAAGGATACAGGTACAGGT
>NZ_JABXGF010000234.1:0-244 GCF_025407985.1 Curtobacterium sp. C2H10
GCTGCTGTTAACCCAGGGGATCGTCCTGTTCCAGGATACCTCGCTGGTCTATGTTCTGAGCCTGGCAGATTTCTTCCGCACCGCGTCCACTATCGGCGAGCGTGACGGAACCCAGGTCGAAATGATCCTGTTCGCAGGTGCCGTTTATTTTGCAATTAGTCTCAGCGCATCGCTGTTGGTCAGCTGGTTGAAGAAAAGGACTGTGTAATGATTACCCTGAAAAACGTTTCAAAATGGTATGGTC
>NZ_JABXGF010000235.1:0-244 GCF_025407985.1 Curtobacterium sp. C2H10
GTGCGAATCCTTGGACAAAAGCAAGGTGTTCAGGTGTTCAATCTCCTGTTTCAGGTGACGAATGACCTGTTCACTCTGGTCAGCAGGGGCTGTATCACGCTGTTCAGAGACCTGTCCAGAATGGTGTTCACCCTTCTGTTGCTCAAATGGTCCAAAAACACGTAAAAGCTCTGACGTATCGACCATTTTTGCATTTCGTTCACCGCTACAGGTGGACAGCTCACCTGTTTTAATTAACCTGTGC
>NZ_JABXGF010000236.1:0-244 GCF_025407985.1 Curtobacterium sp. C2H10
GGTCACGCCCTGGTAGCGTTCATTCATCACCCAGCTGCCGTCTTTTTCGAGAAACAGCGAGGTTTCAATGCCTTCGCAATCGGCGCACGGCAGTATCCCGCGCCAGCTCTGCTGCATCGGCTTCAGCTCCGTCATCGCCGCCGGCTGCAGCGTCTCAACTTCTGCCCGATGATTGCAGCCAAACAGCGCAAAGAGCGAACAGGCTGCCGCCACTGAGAATATGATTTTCTTCACTGTAAATTCC
>NZ_JABXGF010000237.1:0-243 GCF_025407985.1 Curtobacterium sp. C2H10
GCTCTGGATATGGTGCGGGCGCAGCCCCTCATCTTTTTGACTGTTGATGTACCACATCGCCTGACGCGGCGGCCACTGCTTCTCATCGAGGTTCATCGCTTTGATCAGACGCTTCAGCAGGCGCAGCTGATCTTCGCTATCGAGGATCTGGAAATCCTGCGGCAGGTTGGCATCAAGATGGTGGGCGCGCAGCAGACGGTGCGCCAGGCCGTGGAAGGTCCCTACCCACATGCCGCCCTGGGT
>NZ_JABXGF010000238.1:0-243 GCF_025407985.1 Curtobacterium sp. C2H10
GGATTTGCCTGAGCAGAAGACCCGTTTCCAGATCGTCGGCATGGATGGCGGCACCACCTCTGGAATCGCACTCTGGGTGCTAAGCGACTGGAACGACCGTACTCGTTCGCAGAAGCAGATTCAGGAAGACCTCACCAACCGTCTGACCAAAGTTGCCGGCGTGCAGGCTTTCGTCTTCGCTCCACCATCGCTTCCGGGCACAGGTGGCGGTTTGCCGATCTCGATTGCCTTGCAGTCTACGGG
>NZ_JABXGF010000239.1:0-243 GCF_025407985.1 Curtobacterium sp. C2H10
GTGCACCAGCTGGCGACAGCTGGCCTCAGATTTCTGCAGGATGGCGGCGATGTCGGGGTAGTCGTTGTCGAATACTTCGCGCAGCAGGAAGGCGGCGCGCTCCTCGGGTTTGAGGCGCTCCAGCAGCAACAGGTAGGCAAAGGACACATCGCTATGCTGCTCCAGCAGCGCCTCCGGCGAAGGCGCCAGGCTGGCCTGGCCGTACAGGTCGATCTCGGCGGCCGGTTCGGCCAGGTCCACCAG